>JAUXYG010000127.1 GCA_030694525.1 Legionella sp.
CAATCAGTTATCATCTTTTCTGCCTCTTCAAGCCCATAATCAGCAAGCAAAGCTTGTCCAAGTTCGTCATGCTCAACTATAAATTCCGCATAAGCTACTACTGTTGAAATAGACTCATACTCATCAAGCCTGAGATTACCAAATCCTTCAAAATCATGGATCGCAAATTCCTCGGCATTCTCTATTGGACTACTTGCTAACATGGTTTGTATATCTGCTATTACTTCGCTTTCGCTTTGGGTAGCATCTATCCATTCACCATATAAAATACCATTATTATAAGATGCCAAGCAGGCTACATAAATTTTAGGTTTATCCATGAGGTTGTTCTCCTTAAATTATAAAGAGAGCAAGCCCCAGCGGGAGCATGCTCCCGCATTAGGTTGTTATTAGATTTGAAAATAGATATATTTTGCTGATTAAATTACAACAAGCCTTAAAGGATTCCTGTGATTTCTGATAAATGAAATCAGCGATTCCAATTTGCTTAAACTTAGTTCTGCCTGATTAGCATCATCCATAGTTAACTTCTGGCGATAAACCTGAAGATCATTGACGCACAAAGCTAATTCAACTAACAGATGCTCAATTTCCAAAGAGTTAGGATTAATTGTTTGCATGGTATTGCTCCTTGATTTAAAGAGGATTACCTATCCCCATTGGGATAAAAAATCCCCAATGGGTTTGCAAAGCAGAATCACCGAAACGGTGGTTGATTTGCCTGATTGTTAAAGAAGTTATGCTTATAGCATTCCTGGGCATAAAGCCATGAATCATATCCATGAAATTGAATCTTGAGATAAACAAGATTCAAAAGTTTCCCAACTAAACGTTCCACCATTAAATTAGGGAAGAAGATGGTGTTATCACAAGACCCGAAAAATTTAATCAGGTTTCACCAGACTCACACTGGATCATCAGTTGTGTAACCTCGATTTTATCTGGCCTAATTGGAAAATCAATACTTTTTCTGATGCTGTTATCAAATGAATCTATTTGATATTAATTGATATTTTAACAACAACCTGCCTGATGATTTAAACCAGCATATCAAACCATGCTTCGACAATCATAACCATTGCCAAGGTGTCCAACTCACAGTATCTTAAAAGTGCTTTTCTCAGCTCATCACGCTCAAAATCACTCATATGAGTAAACTGTAATTTAGCATAAGCAATGGTTGCAGCCCCTCCTTCCTTTAATTGATCATCTTCAAATAGCAATTCAATTTTCTCATTCGGTATTTCTTTATTGATGGGGGCAAGCAATGAATAAGGATCTTTAATTTCGTTGTGATCAAAAACAATCCATTGTTGATCTGTAAAATTTTTACTGGAGACTCCATTTTTAGATCCATAAATGGGTTTACTGTATTTCTCCTGTAAAAACTTAGAACGTTTTATGATTGTTGGAAATATTGTTTTAATAGAGTTTGACCCTTTGGTTAAAGGATCATAATAAAATCGTTTTACCAGTTCCCATAAATCAACCATGCATCGCTTTCCCTCCCATTGTTCACGACTTTTACCAGACGATTTAGTAATTGATTTTATGAATTCACATATTTCTTCTTTATCGGGTGGTGGTTCGCACATTTCTTCAAGTTGGCGCAAAATAAAATTGAGATATGTATTTTCATGATTGCTGTAGCGAAAAATGGTCCCGGTATCTTTTTCTAATTCTTTTTTAAGAGCACGAACAAACTCGATAGAAGGATCGATGCCTGGCTCAGTATTTAAGTATTCACCAAAATGCTCAATATTCCCTTGCTGGTCAATGATATGATGTGAAAACTGGAATGCAACACCTTGATATGGATGCATGCCTTTTTTAAAGGGGATTGGCATCATAGCTGTTTCAAAATCGATAAAATGTAATGGGTAGGTCCATGAAGCGATTTCATCTTTCAACCCTTGTTTGTCCAACCATACCTCATTATCAGCATTTTTAACTTTTTCTATCTGAAGCCACTGCCGCTCAGATTGAGAAAGACCTGGTTTACCGTCACTTTTTGTTTGAAGATCAGACTCATCAAAATCTTTGAGCTTAATAAGTCCTGATTTTAAACATTCATCTTTTTTGGGATAAGCCCATAAATCAAGTATGGTTGCATCTTGAAAATCAGAGTCACGATACTGCAAAGCTTCAGCCCAACACTCCTTATATCCTGATTTAAAACCACCTGTCTCATCTTGAAGTGTTCTAAATTGGCATTTAGCGCATTCCTTTTTCGGAATAGGTGGTGATTTTTTGTCGCTGAAATAATAGTCGCTGAATTCCTGGAATTGATTTTTAAAATCAATACCTTTTTCATTGCGTTCATTCCAAATTTTTTCGATCAGATCGTCTACGTTCATTTCTTTTAAAAGAGGAACAGATAAATCCTCAACAGATAAGGTATCTGCTATTTTCACACATGGCTTTCCTGATTGATCTTTCTCCAAAATAAATTTTTGGTTCAATCCATCCGTTGGGCAAAGGCTATCTTTATCAATCAGCATTAAATAGCTTGAGATTCGGTAATTTGGATAGGCGTTCTGTAATACCCATTTCTGAAAAGCAATATCTGCAATGTACGATTTCCAATCAGCATTAATTGTTCCATCTCTTTTTTCAATCTTGGTTCTTGTGTTTTTATCAATAGATTTTGCTTTTACCTCAATGAGCTTAAGGTGATTCTTATCTTTGATTAAAATATCTGATCGAACAAAATACCTCTTATATTGAATGGCTGCTTCAAATAATGTTACAGATTCTTCAAGCAGCAATTTTTGAGTAGTGGTTATTGATGATTCATTGTCATCTTCTTTAATCAGAGTGCCTAGAGGGTAATAGCATCGGGCTAAAGCCTCAACTTGATAACCCCCTTCTGCTAATGCTTTGAGAAATGCATCTTCTGTTTGTTGGTTTGCGTAATCACGTTTATCGACATAATAAAGCTTAGTGGGGCATTCGAGTGCCAACTTAAATTTAGATTTAGTTAGGTTAGAAGACATCAATATCTCTATTCGTCTATTCATATCAAAGTGTAGCAAAACAAAAGAGATAAAATTTTTAACCAATATAGGTTTTGATGATCCCTAAACGAGAATGCCCCAATTGACGGCTGAGTATGTCCCTCGCACTTCTATCCCATTCGCGTTCATGACCCTTGAGGTTTTTTGAAGATTTACCACCGTTTATAGGACAAATTAATCCTTTCCCATTTACATCAAAACTTTTAGTCAATTCCACGTATAGCCGCTGAGCATAGGCATGGCGCAGGCCATGACATTTGCTAAGGCCCATATTTTGTGTTTGAACTTGATAATGACTAAGGTGCTGTTTGTAGGTTCGGTCTTTGGGAATCAAGGAGTGTCCTGGTAACACTAACTGCATGGCTTTAGCAATCCACTGACGTTGTTCCTCATTTGTAATTTCAACAATTCGTCCGATACCCCCTTTTGTCCAGCTAGGTTTTATTTTAAGACAATCACCTTGCCAGGCATCGCTGATAATCAATTTCATTGATTCTTCCCGACGTAATCCAAAAAGCGATTGAGCTTCAAGAGATAATTTAATCATAGGATCAGTACATTTTGAAAAATCTATCTGATGTATAGCTTTGCTATGAGTAGGGATGTAGCTACGCTTCGAGATCTGATAAGCGTCATTATCGGGTTTAACCAGATGAGGCTTATCCAGCAAAATGCTTAGTTTGCGTAATTTTGCCATGTAATTTTTTATTGTTGCAGGATTCTTGCCCTGAGTTTGCCAATGCTCGACCAAGATATGAATATGCTTGGGTTTGAGACCATTAATGTGTCCTACCTGGTATCCTAATTCATGTAAGTCTTTAATGCAGCGATTTAACATATGGCGCATATCGGCTTTGCTGGCAAAGGAGTATACCTTGATACTTTTAACACATTCATTAATGGAGAACTGAGCGCTTTTTAGTTTTGATTTACTCATTTAAGTAGAGCCATAGTGTATTAGGGGATTTAATCCCCATTTCATCGCGAATGAGCCAATTCGTTTGATAATTACCAAGAATGGGCTGCAGTTCTTTTTTTAATTGTTGAGCATAGAGATAACGGTAGGTTTTATTGGTTGGTAATTTATAAGCACTTAGTGCCATACCCCAAAGGGTGCGAATGCTATTATAGCAATGCATATCCACCAAACTTTGGCGGCCTTTGCTGTATTGAATCAATGCCTGAATAATCACGAGTTGGCTCTCATGACGCATGGGGATTTTTCTATCCTCTGAATTAAAGGCAACTTCACGGGTGAGCAAAAGTTTGTGTTCTTTGATGTGTATGTCTGGTCTTAGATTAATGGCTTCATTGAAGGTCAAACCGAATTGGATTTGAAAGGCCATAATAATTTGCGCGACCGGCTCATTTATATTGGTCCAAATATCGGGTGGAACTATTTTTTTTCTTTTAGAAGAATAAATTCGACCCAATCCCAAGGATTTATTATCGATTCCTTGTAATGGACAATCGATGTTGTTTAAGAAACTTCGAATCGTGGTCATGTAATCCATAATAGTAGCAGGCTTAACTCTATTGCCTTGCCAAAGCTGAATAAGGTTTTGGATATGCTGAATTTTTAAAACAGACCAAGAACTGGGGATCTCACCAGTCGTGAATAAATCATCAATCATTTTATGAATGACGAAAGCTCGATTTTGTTTATCCTTGAAGCTGCCTCGTGTATCCGATTTTAAGTAGCGATTGGCAGATCGTCTCAAAGACTCTTTTCGCATGATATTGCTCTCTAAAAATACTTGCCCTGACTTTGGTTTAGTGTTGATCGAGCGGCTCACTCAAAAGCGATACCAGGCTTACGCCACAAGGCTCCAACTGGGGGGCAAATCAATCGTTATAAGGCAAACAATATTGCCGGTTTACTACGGTTTTTTAGTGTTGTTCTCCTTTTTTATTTAATAGGTAAATGAATACGCAAAGAAGTACTCTGCGCTTAGACTGAGTCATAACAAAATGTTGTGATGACAGTAAATTTTTAAAGAAATCTACGCTGCCGAATGGCAGATATCCATGAAGGGTTTCCCGACTTAAACGTCCAGCCACTGAGTTAGGGAATGAGGTGGCTTAGCATAAGACCTTAATAAGGTTTCGCCTGAACTACCCAGGCTCATCAGTTATGCTTGATTTCAAACTATCAAAATGGTGCTTGCTGGGCAAGGGGTTTTGAAAGGAAATTTTATCCTATCGGATTTGGTCCGATAGGATAAAATGACTGAATGTATTGATTTTACTGGGTAAAATCAAGGCTGTTGTTCTGCGTCACTGCAGATATTTTGCAGTGACGCAGTTGGTGGCTTTAAATTATTGTTTCCTCTCTGAGTATTTTTGAACAGCCAGGTCCATCAATCGCACTTCTACCACCACTTATTGGTTGTACATTTATTTGAGTGCCAATTCGTTCTTTTAGTGCTTGAACATGAGATATGATTCCAATTAGTTTGCCATCTTGTTGTAATTCACCAAGTGTTTCTAATGCAGTTTCCAGTGCATCATCATCTAAGGTGCCGAAGCCTTCATCCAGAAACAGTGAATCTACGCGAACTTTTTGACTTGCCATCTTTGATAAACCCAAAGCAAGCGAAAGACTGACAATAAAGCTTTCACCACCAGAGAGATTTTTTGTGGTACGGGTTTCCCCAGCTTGATAATTATCAATAACATTCAATTCTAAGGGTTGTAAATCATCTCTAATTAACAAATAACGATCAGTCATTTTTTCTAATTGTTTATTGGCATGATTAACCATCAGTTCAAAAGTTAAGCCTTGTGCGAAGTTTCGATATTTTTTGCCATCGGAGGAGCCTATAAGACTATGTAATTTGTCCATTGCGTATTCCAGAGGACTTGATCACTAATTCCGGTAGGCATTTGATCGCCGATTCCGGAGTATTTGATCACTTCAACGACTCACGCTGTGGATTATCTTTTAAAGAGGTTTAGTCTGTAAAGATTTTTTTGTTTTTCGC
>JAUXYG010000145.1 GCA_030694525.1 Legionella sp.
CCAATTACAAATGACGCTTTCAGAAAGCTTAATTCGTGTACCAGGGATTACAGCGCAAAATCGCACCAACCAATCACAGGACCCTCAAATTTCAAGTCGTGGCTTTGGCTCCCGCTCAAGCTTTGGTGTGCGCGGTGTGCGTGTTTATGTAGATGGCATTCCTTTGACCATGCCAGATGGTCAAGGTCAACCGGGTGTAGTGGATTTATCAGTTGTAAAAAGTGTAGAGGTGATGCGTGGTCCTTTTTCTGCACTTTACGGGAACTCTTCAGGTGGTGTTATCCAAATGTTAACGAAAGATGCACCAAAAACTACTGAGATTGATGGCACAGTGATGTTTGGTAGCTACGATACTAAAAGGCAAATTCTTGAGGCGGCAGGCACTGCTGAGAAAGTTGAATATCTTTTAAATACATCAAACTTCGAAACAGAAGGCTATCGAGATTTTAGCTCTGGCAATAAACAACAAGCCACAGCAAAATTCAAAATTAATATCAGTGACGATACAAAATTAACTACATTAGTCAACTGGTTCGAGCAAGAGGCTAAAGATCCGATTGGTTTAGACAGAGTAAGAGCTTTTAATAGCGAAACTCGGGACGACGTCGTTCCTGCTGCAAAATTTGCAAATACAAGCGTCAAAAGAGATCATACACAGATTGGTTTTAACTTTGAGCATGCTTTCAATCAGAACAATAAAATCTCTCTGATCCCTTATGTTGGCACGCGTCGAAATGCACAAATACTCACCACTACGTCCACAGCAACTACTTTAGTAGGCACAACCGCTCGCCTGAGTCAAATTGAGAGATCCTTTTACGGCGCGGATTTGCGCTGGGACAACAATGGCACTTTGGGCAACATGCCTTACAATGTCACGCTAGGCCTAAATTATGGCAAGTCTTCAGACGATAGATTAGATAGAAACATCTTAGTGGCAGGAAGTCCAGCAAGCGCACTCAATAGAGACGAGGAGAATATTTCCAGCAACTTCGACCAGTATTTACAAGGCCGCCTCAGCTTGACACCATATGTAGACCTTCATGCTGGTGCCAGACACACTAAGATTAAACTTGAGGTTAAAGACAACTTCATTACCGCAGGCACTCCTGGCCAAGGCGACAATAGCGGCTCAGCCGAGTATCAAAAAACCACTCCAGTCATTGGCACAGTTTGGAAAGCAACAGAAAAATTAAACTTTTATGCAAACTTTGGTAAAGGCTTTGAAACACCAACATTTATTGAAGCTGCTTTTGATAATGTAACTACGGGCGTAGCTAGCAAACCCAACCTTTCGCTCAAAGCGGCAGAAAGTAATAACATTGAACTTGGGATAAAAGCATTTATTACTGACAACATCCGAGCAAACCTCACACTATTTAAAATTGATACTGACGACGAAATTGTCACCAGACAAACCGTTTCAGGACGCTCCAGCTACCAAAATGCTGGCAAAACAAAACGTAAAGGTGTCGAAGCATCGATAGAGGCAACGTTGGACAACAACCTGACTGCTTATGCATCTTATACATTGCTCGATGCCAAGTTTGAAGATCCATTCGTCACAGTCATCAGTGCAGGTGGAGCAACAGGTACAGTCCTTAAAGGCAATAGCATTCCTGGCACATATAAATCACAAATTTATGGCGAAGTTGCATGGAAATACCCAACGCTTGGCTTTTTCTCGGCATTGGAAGGGCGTTACAACAGTGAGGTGTATGTAAACGACATCAACACAGACAAAGCACCTTCCTATACAATTTTCAATGTGCGCGCAGGCTTTGAACAAAAACTAAGCAACTGGCGATTCAAAGAATACATACGGATTGAAAACATCACGGACAAAGATTACATAGGCTCGGTGCGAGTCAATGATGGTAACGCCTTATTCTTCGAGCCCGCGGCAGGCAGAAACTACCTACTAGGCGTCAACGCACAGTACAAATTCTAATAACCACCCCGTAATAACAAAAAGCCAGCCGATATATTGATGAGCTGGCTTTTTTATTAACCATATTTAGTGTTTAATAGGCACTTAATTAAATCCAATAAAAACATACACTATCATGTCCATACTCATCGACCTAAAAATTATAGACGACCGCTTACGCAGTCAGTTTCCAACCTATGCCACACCTGGATCAGCAGGTT
>JAUXYG010000148.1 GCA_030694525.1 Legionella sp.
TCCTTTGCCATGCCAGATGAGGTAAAACGTGGTGAGTTAAGGCCATTAAGAACAACAGAAAAGCCTTAAGTCGGTTGGCTGTTCCATTGCTCCCCAAGCCCGCTGTTTGGAGCGTAATTTTTTGCACAAAATTTTTATCATAATGTATAATACTCCGTTTCAGCAGATAATTTAATCGTGTCGAATCCCTTAAATTCATTATTATCAATAGCGCCAATGATTGATTGGACTAATACCCATTTTCGTTTATTCATGCGACTGCTTGCTCCTCAAGCATTGCTGTATACCGAAATGCAAACTGTTGGGGCGATACAAAATAATCCCCATCGCGCTTTGACATATGGTGCTATGGAGCATCCTATTGCACTTCAATTAGGAGGCTCTGATCCTGAGGGTTTATCAAAATGTGCGGTTATAGCTGAGGATGAGGGTTATGATGAGGTCAATTTAAATCTTGGGTGTCCCAGTGATAAGGTTCAAGCCGGTCGATTTGGTGCATGTCTCATGAATGAACCGGATAAAGTAGCTGATTGCATTAGAACTATAAAAAAATCAGTGGCTGTCCCTGTAACCGCAAAAACCAGAATTGGTATCGATGAGCAAGACAGTTATGACTATTTTCGGACTTTTGTTTTTCGGCTTATTGATGCAGGATGTGATAAGTTAATTGTACACGCCCGCAAAGCCTGGTTAAACGGGTTAAATCCCAAACAAAACAGAACCATTCCTCCCATAAATTACGATTATGTATATCAAATCAAACAGGAGTTGGGTACTTTTCCGGTCATTATCAATGGCAACATCACTACAATTGATCAGATCAAACATCACTTAAGCGTTTTAGATGGAGTGATGCTTGGCCGTCTGGCCTGCGATAATCCCTATCGCATCGCAGAAATTCATCATGCGCTATATCCGCACCATCCTTTAATCACAAGAAGACAAATAGTCAATGAGTACAGGGACTATTTACTCAACCAACATCATCAGAACGGGCTACCATTAAGTGTGCTCATAAAACCTTTATTTAACCTGGCTCATGGTATGTCTGGGGCGCGTCAATGGAAGAAGAAATTAATGGAGCTATTGCAAACTAAAGATATAAAAATAATACATGAATTAGATACATTATTATCAGGGATGGAGCTTTGTTCTGAGCAGGACGCACTATGAATAGTTCTCTACTCACCGTTTTGCTGTTAATTTTATCTAATGCCTTTATGACTTTTGCCTGGTACGGTCATTTAAAGGCTATGGCGGACAAACCCTTGTTAATCGTAATCATAGTCAGTTGGCTTATCGCTTTTTTTGAGTACTCATTACAAATACCGGCAAATCGAATTGGTTATACTCAGGCTCATTTGAGTCTGGCCCAACTGAAAATAATTCAGGAAGTGATTTCATTAGCAGTTTTTGTGCCTTTCGCCATGTATTATATGCAGCAAAAAATCACTTTAAATTATCTTTGGGCAGGTTGTTGTATATTAGGCGCTGTTTATTTTATTTTTAAACCAAATTAGATTAATGAATAATTGATCCGCAGGGTTATGTTGATGAAGTTATGGCCATAACGCATTAATTACTGAATCAAATTGCAGTATTCGTGGTATTTTTACTCGAATTCTAGTACATTAATGAGTTTAAAATGTGAAACATCCAGAGGATTATTTAGGCCATGCTCAATACGCTGATTAAGAAAATGTTTGGAAGCCGAAATGAACGCACGTTACGGCGTATGGAAAAGGCAGTAATGGCTGTAAATGCATTTGAGCCACAGATGAAAGCGCTTACCGATGCAGAGCTTGCAGCAAAAACCCAGCAGTTCAAAGAACGTTTTAATCAGGGTGAATCACTGGATGAATTGCTTGCAGAAGCATTTGCTACAGTGAGAGAGGTATCCGTTCGTACTTTAGGATTACGTCATTTTGATGCGCAATTAATTGGCGGTATGGTTTTGCACGAAGGAAACATTGCCGAAATGCGTACCGGGGAAGGTAAAACTCTGGTTGCAACGTTGCCTGCCTATCTGAATGCTATTAGCGGCCACGGCGTTCACGTGATTACGGTAAATGATTATCTGGCGAAACGTGATAGCCAATGGATGAAGCCTATCTTTGAATTTTTAGGGCTCACAGTTGGGGTGATTTACCCTGATATGTCTCATAGTGAAAAACAGGAAGCTTATCGGTCGGATATAGTATACGGAACCAACAATGAATACGGTTTTGATTATTTGCGCGACAATATGGCGTTCAGTCTGGAAGATAAAGTTCAAAGAGAACTCAATTTTGCTATTGTGGACGAAGTGGATTCTATTTTAATCGATGAAGCGAGAACTCCATTAATTATCTCTGGAGCTGCCGAAGACAGCTCTGAACTATACATCAAAATAAATACTTTGATACCACAGTTAAAGAAACAGGAAGAAGAAAATGGTCCTGGTGATTACACTATTGATGAGAAACAGAAACAGGCTCATTTGACTGATGCTGGTCATCTTCATATAGAAGAGTTACTTACCCAAGCTAAGTTACTGGATGAAGGTGAAAGTCTGTATCATGCCAGTAACATTATGTTAATGCATCATGTTAATGCAGCGTTGAAAGCCCATTCCATGTTTCATCGGGATGTGGATTATATTGTCAAAGACAATCAAGTGGTGATTGTGGATGAACATACAGGTCGTACAATGCCTGGACGTCGCTGGTCAGAGGGCTTACATCAAGCGGTCGAAGCAAAAGAGGGTGTTGCTATTCAAAATGAAAACCAGACGCTGGCATCAATAACGTTCCAGAATTTCTTTCGGATGTATAACAAACTTTCAGGAATGACGGGTACTGCTGATACTGAAGCTTACGAATTTCAGCAAATATACAATCTAGAAGTGGTAGTGATACCCACCAATAAACCCATGATGCGTAAAGATGAATCTGATTTGGTTTATCTGACTCAGGAAGATAAGTATCAGGCAATCATTGAAGACATCAGGGAATGTGCTACTCGCAAACAACCGGTTTTGGTGGGAACGGCCTCGATTGAGGCATCCGAATATCTGAGCAGGCTTTTAGATAAAGCCAAAATAAAGCATCAGGTTTTAAATGCCAAATTTCATGAGAAAGAGGCGCAAATTATTGCAGAGGCGGGACGTCCCGGGGCGGTAACGATTGCCACCAATATGGCTGGACGTGGTACCGACATTGTATTGGGAGGTAGTTTGTCTGCTGATTTATCCCAATTATCTGATACTGCTACGGCTGAAGAGAAACAGGCTTTAAAAAATGAATGGCAAATACGCCATGATGAGGTTTTAGCTTCAGGTGGTTTAAGAATTATTGGTTCTGAACGTCATGAGTCAAGACGAATTGATAACCAATTGAGAGGTCGTGCGGGACGACAGGGTGATGCGGGGAGTAGTCGATTCTATTTATCTTTGGAAGATAACCTGATGCGTATTTTTGCATCAGAGCGAGTTGCCTCCATGATGCGTCGATTAGGTATGAAGCCTGGCGAACCCATCGAGCACAGTCTGGTAACCAAAGCCATTGAAAATGCACAGCGAAAGCTTGAAGGCCATCATTTTGATGTCAGAAAACAGCTGCTGGATTATGATAATGTGGCCAATGATCAACGACAGGTGATTTATACACAACGCGCATCCATTATGGAAATGACCGATACGCAAGAAGTGGTTGATATGATGCGGGAAGAGGTGATATTGAGTCTGGTTGATACATACATACCACCGCAAAGTCTTGAAGATCAATGGGATACTAAAGCTTTAAGTCATGTTTTGGCGGATGAATTTAAAATTAAAGCGCCCGTGTCACAATGGATTGAAGAGGATCACAGCATCCAACCAGAACAAATAAAAGAAAAAATTCTGGCTTTAGCTGTGGCATTATATGATGAAAAAGTGCAAAAAACCGGACGTCCCGTTATGTCGCAGTTTGAAAAATCAGTGATATTGCAAACTTTAGACAGTCAATGGCGCGAACATTTAGCTTCTATGGATCAGTTAAGACAAGGGATTCATTTACGAGGATATGCGCAAAAGGATCCTAAACAAGAGTATAAAAAAGAAGCGTTTACTTTGTTCACTTTGATGCTGGATACTTTAAAATATGACGTAGTCAAACTGCTTTTATCAGTAGAGATTCAAACAGAGGAAGATGCGAACGCGGTTGAAGAGCAGCGACGTGCGGAGCAAATTCGTAAAATGAATTTACAACATGAATCTGTTGATGGAACTGACGAAAAAGATGATCTTACCTATCGCCGTCAGGAAAAGAAAATAGGCCGTAATGATTCATGTCCCTGTGGCTCTGGTAAAAAATATAAATCGTGTCATGGAAGCCTCGCGTGAAAGTAGCAGTTGCGATTATTTGCGACGAGCATCAACGCATTTTATTAACCCAACGTCCTCACCATGTTCCGCATGGGGGACTTTGGGAGTTCCCGGGTGGAAAACTTGAACCGAACGAAACTGCGGAACAGGCATTGATTCGAGAAATTAAAGAAGAAGTGGGCTTGGATGTATTAAAACATCAATTTTTAGGTGAAGTATCGCATCAGTATGTTGATAAGACAGTTCACTTACATATTTTTGCTGTTACTCATTTTGAGGGCAATCCTGTGTGTAGGGAGAGTCAGTTGGGTATGAAATGGGTACAGAAAGATCGACTTAATCCCAGCATGTTTCCAGAGGCAAATCATTCGGTTATTGATATGATCTGTTCGATGGAATTCGCTTTATAATATTTATTACTGAATATTCCTGGACTTCAATTTGTCTTTAGCGTT
>JAUXYG010000152.1 GCA_030694525.1 Legionella sp.
TCAATGGAAAATCCGAACAAAGCACAAAAAATAATCACCAACAAACTGATATCCAGCATTCCCTGGGGTTGAAAATCTAATAATTGATGCAGGTAACCAAACTGAAAGACTAGTACCAACGCTCCATAACAAGCGCTAAGACTTAAAATATTCATAATAATTGCCTTCAAAGGCAAAAATAAAGAGCGCAGAAGAATGAGCAAAATAAGATACGTAAGCACCAAGATCCATAAAATGGCATAGGGCAGGATCTTGGAAATAGTCGCCAAAACATCTTTATTTATTATCGGAGTTCCGGTTAATTGCATGGAAATGCCATACCCACCTGAAGTAGCACGTAATTCTTTGGTTAATTGGTTCATTTGTGGTGTATTTATTGGATATTTACTGATAACGGTCATCACGGTTAGAAATTTACCAGTTGTAGTCTCTAACAATGCTTTTATATCGCTATCCATTTTGCTCTTCGGGAGATGGTATAACTGATAATATTGTTTTGGAGTAAGCTTGGGATTAGTAGTAACGATGCTTTCCACGTTTTTGATTAAGGGATTATCTTTCAATCGATGTGCCAAATCATATAAACGGGCAATATTTTTCGGGGAAATGATGGTGCTGGGCTTGGATTGAATAGAAATAAGGACTGGACTTAATTCGTTTTCATTAAATTTCTGAGCATAAATATTATAAAACGCTCGATACTCTGAATGTACTGGGAGTATGCGGTAATCAGATACTCCAAATTTTGCTGATAAAAAGGGATACCCCAGTAGTAATAAAAAGATAAGAGTGAAGATAAAGGTAATTCGCGGAGCATGGACAATTTTTTCAGCTAACCAATGCCAGAAATTATGACGTTTTTCTTTATTTTTTCTTGGTAACGTTACAGGCAGCAAATTAATTTTCTTTCCCAATACGCTAAGCAGTGCAGGTAACACCAGGATCGCGGTTAATGCCGCAATAAAAACCGCAGTCAGGCCACCGACCGCTACGGAAAATAAAATATTTATGGGAAATAATAACAACGCGCTAAGGCTGGCAAACACCGCTAGCCCACTAAAAAAAATTGCTTTGCCTGCGGTGGCCTCAGTGACTGCTATGGCTTCTACTATATCCTGGTTTTTTTCCAGTTCATCTCGAAAGCGATAGATAATAAATAGGGAGTAATCCAGACTCAGACACAATCCTAACAGTAACGCTATATTTAAGGTAAAAATGGATAAGGTAAATAAATGCCCCAAAAAATAAAGGATAGTGAGAATTATTAACGCACATCCACCTCCAAGAATGATGGGAATAAATGCAGCGAGCACTGTTCTGAATACTAAAATCAATACAATAATTGCCAAGGGCGCTGCAATAAAATCGGCTCGATAAAGATCGGTCTGCGTCTGTTTATTTACATTTTCTATAAAAATTGGCGCACCACCTATATGAAGAGTCATTCCTGGTGGTGTGCTTACTGATGCAATAAATTGTTTCAATAAAGCATCATTAATAGGTTCATCATCTTTAATTATGACCACGACATAACTGGTGTGCTTGTCTTGTGATATCTGATTTTTGTTACTATCGGGAAAGATAACTTCGTGAGCTAGAGGAAATTCTTTTAATTTTGCCAAAGATTTTTTTAATTTATTTTTATATTCCTTGCTTGTCGCAAGAAGCGTATCACTGTGATATATGATTAGAAATTTATTATCGTTATCGTAGCCTAGTCTTTGATTAATTAATTCTTCTGTTTTGGCGCTTTGTGAGCCCTCATCAACAAAGCCAGTTGTTTTAAACGGGCTTACAATGTCAGGCAGAAAAGGAAGGCAACCAAATACAATGAGTACCCAAAGTATTAGAGCAACCCAGCGGTAGTAGTAGATAAATTTCCCTAATCGATAGAACCATGTTTGGTGCATGTTCTAGAGTCCGTTCCCTATAGACGCGTCTATTTATAATACATTTTAGTATTAAATTAGGCAAAGTGCTTGATTAGTTTTAATTTTTATCAAACTTTTAGAAAATATATGCCAGACGGATAGAGGCAGAATAAAGAAATGGAATATATGATGAGGTGGGTTCGAGCTGCGAGTCACCAAATCCAGCGGTATAGTTTCCACCTATCTCAGACATGAGATGATCGGTCAGACGAAAATTGAAGCCTACCCCAAATGTAGGGCTGAGGAGCCATTGATCAATTAAAAAGTCTTTTCTATGTACTTCTGCAATACCAGCACTGGAAAACACTCTTATCTTGGAATTGGGGATAACAAGCATTATTTTGCCCATCAGATTGACTGTTTCGGTCTGGGTGTTTAATACATGTAATCCATTATTATTAAAACTGAATAAACTCATTGTGTCAAAATAGACCTTAGCCTCTGGATACTTCATATAGCCGGCTTCAACCGCAAAATAAGGACTAAATTCAAAGCCAGTAAAAAGTCCCCAGACAAGTCCCCCTTCTCTCACCTGTAAGGGAGTGGACAGGACAAGGGCCATATTTTGATTTTCTTTAGCGGGAACTAACCCATTCCATGTAGTTGAACCAAATCCACCCAAGGCTCCCGCGTAAAGAGAATGCTGCGATACTACTGCCCCCGTTGTTCCTGCACAACAATTTAACCCTACAAAAAATAAATATGCCGGGAAGAACAACGGTAACAGTTTTTTAAACACAATATAATTCTCTTCTTAGATGATTATTGGCAGGCTTTTCGAGTTGAACTGCATAATCTGCCTCGTGAATCTGCTCCTCCGAAAAGATAACAATTCCAATTGTCCATGCAATCCTGAGTAGAAGTATAGTGTTGAAACTCGCAAGCTTTTTGGAGCGATCCAAAAGTGCTCAACATACGATTATATAAGGCTTTCATATCTTGGCACATGCCAGAAGGTAATCCTGAAGAGGTGCAATAACAGGTTGCTGCTGTTTTAAATGTAGGACAAAAGCCTGGATTATCTGTTGGTAAAGCATTAGTACAGGCGGCAAATCCAGAAATACTAAAAATGCAAGTAATTAATATTAATATCTTTTTCATCATTCCATGACCTTAAATTTTTAAATTCCTTAGGACTTTATCAGAAAAAAAAACATTTCAAAATAAAAAATTAATAATTCTTGATTTTATTTTTCTAGAAAAATGGATAATGGGGTTTGAACTCGTTATACCCCATAGTCATCACCTCTCAAGCCTCATTTATTGAGGAGATATCCTATATCAAATTTACTGCCTTTATCCTCCTCTGGAGGATGATTATTTCGCGCTGGGGCTAAATTAAAAAAGCTAATTCCTGGTGCCTGTAAGTTTCCTGAACCTTGAGCCTGCCCTGATTTTTCGCGTACCGGTTGTTGCATTGCCAAACTTGTCGTCAGATTATACTGTGAATAAACCAGACTTGAGGCAATTGGTTGAGGGGAAGAATTTTGTATGTTATTAACCGTAACATTACTAACAAAACCGTAAACGTTAATCAAAGCAAGCTGGTTACAATTGTGGGAGAAACCATCATTACAGTTTTTCGGCAACGACTTTTCCTCATGGTCAGATTCGCCCATAATGGAAAGTGATTGTGAGTTTTTTAACCCATCATTTGAGTTCGGTTTAGAAGTAATTTTATCTTTTTCTTCATTACTCTTTTTTTCCAAAGCTTTAATTTTATCAAGAATTATTTTTTCGAGGAATGGAAATACAACTTTTTTAAGATTTTTAGGTTCAAAAGTTGTTTTTTGAATCTCCTGCTTTATCGTATTTTGGATTTGTTCGTCAGTAGCTATCATAATGATATATTTACTGTCGAGATTTTTCATTATTCTAAAAAATCCATTATTTTTCCTGATTTGTGATCCAATATTATTTTTTAAGTCAGGTCCAATCGCATCATAAATCTTTTTCAAAGCCATAAATGCTTGATATGAATGCTTTGAGAAAAGATCTTTTATTTGTGGGGGTGATAAAAAGTTACTTAAAAAGTTTAGCGTGATGAGAAATGGATAATTTTTTGGTTTTTCTTCTAAATAGCATATATTGATATCTGCCAACCTATTTGATTTATCTAAAAATTTATCACAAAAATCAGACTTGACCTCATCAGTATCCGATAGATCTGAAAGAATGTTATGAATTTCTTTAGCGGTAGACTCCACATCCTCGAGTTTTTCCAAGTGTAAAAAGCTAATTTTATTTACAGTTTTATTTCTTACTGCGATCTTCTTTAATGTATTTACAAAATAGTCCTGATTCGTTAATGATTCACTTCTTGGGTCTGCCGAAATATTGGTTGCTGGAACCTGATTAATTTGTTCAGGAGTCTTATCTTTCACATTCGAGTGGCTCCCGTGTGGATTTGTCCATGAATAAAATCCTTTTATTACATTCCTTTCATTAATTTTTATCGCAGGAATGGGTTTTTCAAAAGTTTTTGGTTTTTTAGTAGGTCTGATGTCCAAAACTTCGACATCATCATTAACACTAAGTTTGCGTTTTTTACAATAAGATGAATTGATATTATACACAATCTCTTCCAAATCATCA
>JAUXYG010000172.1 GCA_030694525.1 Legionella sp.
GCAATCGAACCGGTAACTCTTTTCTGGAATAACCCTCTGCCATCAATCGACTTAAAATGATTTCATCAATCTTATCATGCACTTGTTCGACAGTGGTCTGGTGGAAATTATTAAATTTTAATTTAACCACCAGAGCTTGAATGACCCCACTGGACCCGACGGAGCGTTCAATACGTGCCTTTAAGCGGGTTATCAATTCCGGTAATGCGGCAAGGCATGCATCTTTATCAGGCAAGTCTTTAGCATAAGTCTCCTCAACACTTATCGATTTTCGAATTCGCTCCGGGTTAACCGGACGATTGTCTACTCCTCTCGCAAGTTCATAAAGCCGCTGCCCCATAAGTCCAAACTCATCAACCAGATACTCCAGAGAATGTTGTTGCACATCCGCACATGTTTTAATGTGATACAAAATCAATTTCTCTTCCATTTTAGGGCCCACACCAAATAACTTACGCACGGGCAAATCTTTGATAAAAGCAGAAACCTCATCTGGCCTGATTACCATTTGTCCATTAGGTTTATGCCAATCACTGGCAATTTTCGCAAGACTTTTATTCGGCGCAATACCAGCACTTGCTGTTAACTGCCGTGTTGCAAAAATACGATCGCGAATTTCTCGAGCAATCCAGGTGGCGCTGCCTTTACACTGAGGCGAATGGGTCACATCCAGATAGGCCTCATCTAATGATAATGGTTCAATAAGTTGGGTGTATTCGGCAAAAATAGATCTGATGTATTGGCTTTCCTCTTGATAAACATCCATTCGAACCGGTTGGACAATAAGCTCCGGACATAATTTGCGTGCTCGTGCAGTAGGCATAGCCGAACGCACGCCAAATTTTCGGGCGGCATAATTACAGGTAGCAATTACTCCCCGACGCGAAGCCTCACCACCCACGGCTATAGGTTTATCTCTTAATTCTGGAAAATCGCGCATCTCAATAGCTGCGTAAAAGCAATCCATATCAATGTGGATAATTTTCCTTGGAACGAGCGCATCATTCACTTATAACAATACCTTTTACAACCCATCAAACCCCGGTCGTACATTATCAAATTTGGCATTCTCTTCCACCACCTGATTGACGAAAGTATTACCATATCCAATCCAGGCTCCCTGTTTTATCGTCGTTCCCGGGCCAATAACAGTAGCCATACCTATAAAAGCATCTTCCTCAATAACAACGGGTGCCAAATAAAGTAAACTTCCTACATCTGAATGACAACATATTGATACTTGACTCCCTAAAGTCACCCCTTTGCCAATTGTAATTAACGGACAATCAACAAAATCGATATCAAAAGCATTCATTACCTCAAAAGATACCTTCGCACCCAGTGCACGCCAATAAAGAAATTTTAAAGTATTAAAGGACTGTAATATAGGAGTAAGGCCGATAATTTTAGCGGCTCTTGATAATGAAAAATGACAAAACCACGCAAACATAGGTTTACTCAATTCACGTTTATACCGCCCAGGCTTTAGAGCAGGTAAACAAATCCTGATTAAAGCAATGATTAAAATAAAGCTGAGAAATAAAATGATTGGAGCTAAAGGTACTACCCACCATGAGTGGGCATATCCATGATATAAGAATATTCCTGTGAGATAAAATGCAGTCACTCCTGGCATCAAACTAAACAAAAATGAGAATACATCTAAAAAAAGTAACATAGGTATACTTAACTGTTTCTTTTTACGTGATCCTTTTTTTACTTTAACCTTTGGCTTTTCCGCCATAATAGTACCTTAATAATGTTTTATGTTACAGCAGTTAAAATCTGCTGGGAAATTAATGAGGGCTTGCTCTGCGCGTGGTGCTCTGCCAATAATACACTCAGTGGCAATTGTAATGAAGTCATAGGTAGAGTCTCTTTGGTATCACAGCTAAAATCATAAACTTGATTTATTTTGCATAAAATCTCATGCATTTGCATTAACAAAGAATCCGAAATATGAGCTGACTCATCAGTAACCAGCACCACACGATTGCCAATGCTATTTCGTGCAAAGTACCAATGGGGCTCCATATTAAAACCGCTTTCATGAATTACTTGTTCCAATTCCTGCCCTGAGATGGCGCAATACTCTAATTTTAATTGTTGTGCCTTATAACAAAATACCAATCTTGGAGATTTATTTAAAAATCCAATACACTGAACCACATCTTTTAACTGAT
>JAUXYG010000182.1 GCA_030694525.1 Legionella sp.
TCAATATCTTCTGTGATAACCCGGAACGCAAACACATCGGTGATTTCAGTAAAAGAGGCTTTTTTCTGTCGCATTTTGCGATAGATGCTGTATAAATGCTTTTGTCGGCCAAAAACCTGTTCGTAAGGGATTTTTAATTGAGCCAGCGCGTGTTGCAAATCTTTTTCAATAGTTTGGGTCAATTCGCGACGATTCCCGCGCGATTTTTCTACCGCGGACTTGATGGCGCGATACCGCATGGGGTATAACGCTTGAAAACCAAGGTCCTCGAGTCCCACATAAATGGAATGCATCCCTAAACGATTAGCAATAGGTGCATAAATTTCGAGCGTCTCAATGGCAATTCGTCTGCGTTTGGCATAAGGCATAGCGCCAAGAGTTCGCATATTATGGAGGCGATCTGCCAGTTTAACGATGATAACGCGGATGTC
The DNA here is from genome assembly GCA_030694525.1 of Legionella sp. Taxonomy (GTDB): domain Bacteria; phylum Pseudomonadota; class Gammaproteobacteria; order Legionellales; family Legionellaceae; genus Legionella. Next base: position 432 of record JAUXYG010000182.1, read on the forward strand.
TTTGACCATGGCCAAAACCATTTTGCGAAAATTTTCCGCCTGGGCTTCTGCTTTGGATTCAAATTTAATTTTGGTAAGTTTGGTGACTCCGTCTACAAGGGCGGTGACGTCTTCCCCGAATTGGCGGGTTAAATCTTCTTTACTTATGGAGGTATCTTCAACAACATCATGGAGCAAGGTCGCCATAATGGTTTGATAATCCAGACGCATACGAGCAAGGATTAACGCTGCGGCGACTGGATGAGTAATATAAGGCTCGCCCGAACGACGCATTTGACCTTGGTGTGCTTTTTCAGCAACCAGAAACGCCTGGTAACATTTTTCTATTTGCGCCTGCTCAAGGTAGCATTTAAGCTCTTCATCGAGCTCCTTAAAGTAGCTCACGCAGTACTCCCTTATGTCCAACATGGCTATAATACCTCTCGTTGTTCAAATTATGGCTTTATGCTTCGCTTATAATAAGTGCTTTGCTTAAATACCATAACTTAAACAGTCAGGTGGTATATCGAGGGCTTGCCTCATACTGCAAAGTCACCAATTATTCTTTATCTAATATATCAGCAGTGACAAATCCTTCAGCAATTTCACGCAATGCGACTACAGTCGGCTTGTCATTTTCCCATTCAACCATTGGCTGATCACCACGAACAGCAATTTGACGGGCGCGTTTTGTTGCTACCATCACTAATTCAAATCGATTTGCAACATGCTCCAAACAATCTTCAACGGTTACTCGTGCCATAAATCCTCCGGTCATTAAACAAATCACTCTTTTGGCTCAGAGTTTTCTGTTCACAGCTCAAACCTTACATTTTACTGCGATGACAACAGGAATGAAAGCAATTTTGATTGTTTATTTACCTGACACTCCATTTTCAAGCGATTGGCAATCACAATAGCGCTTAATTCCATTGCCGCATGTTCAAAACTATCATTAACTATCAAATAATCAAATTCAGGATAATGGCTCAATTCATCCTGAGCCTTTTTCATCCGATCACTAATTACTTCGTCTTTATCCTGCCTACGGTTCATCAACCGTTGCTTTAACTCCTCAAGAGAAGGCGGAATGATAAAGATACTGACTGCTTGAGGGAAAATACGCTTGATTTGCTCTGCTCCCTGCCAGTCTATATCTAATATGATATCAATACCCTGCTCTAGTCTACTACTGATCTGCGCTACACTGGTGCCGTATAAATGATTAAATACCTCGGCATGCTCAATGAATGCATTTTCCTCAATAAGTGACTTGAACTCACTCTCATCAACAAAAAAATAATCAACACCATGTTTTTCCCCGGGTCGCATTATTCGAGTCGTATGAGATATAGATACTTCAACACGGTCCAAAGTCTCTACCAACTTTCTCACCAGACTTGTTTTGCCTCCTCCAGAGGGTGCAGCAACAATGTATAAATTTCCAGAATAATTACCAGCCATTATGATCACTCAATATTTTGTATTTGTTCACGCATTTGCTCTATTAAGACTTTCATCTCAACCGCAGACTGGGTTAATTCAGATGAGTCTGATTTTGAACTGAGCGTGTTGGCCTCTCTGTTTAATTCCTGCATTAAAAAATCCAATCGCCTACCCGCCACTCTATCGCTTTGAATTGTTCGCGTGACTTCATCAATATGGGTGTGCAATCTGTCCAGCTCCTCACTCACATCAAGCCGAGCCAAAATTATGGCAATTTCCTGTTCCACTCGGGCCTCTGATACTTCCAGCTGCACTGAATGCAAACGGGTGAGTAATTTATCCTTGCTCTGTTGTGCAAGTCCAGAAATTAAAATCCTGGCACGGGCCACTTCGGCTTTTAATCCTTGCAAACGATTTTCAACCAGAGTTTGCAACGCTTTACCTTCTTTAATTCGGGCTTGGCTTAACTCCACTACACTTTGCTCAAACAAGGATAGTGCGTGTTTCCCTATCTCTTCCATGTCTAATTGTCCTGATTCAACCACTCCAGGCCATGCTAAAACCTTACTGACGCTTAAATCATTAGCAAGCTGATGCGACGAGGATAATTGGTCTCCCATACTTACTATTGCATTAACCATACCTATATTAATAAGCATAGACTGATTATCGGCACTTGTATTCTGATATTTAAGTTGACACTCCAGTTTCCCGCGATTAATTTTATCCCGAAGTACTGCTCTCCGTTGCGTTTCAAGACAACGGAGCGATTCTGGCAAACGAAAGGACACATCCAGATAACGATGATTAACAGACCGTATTTCCCAGGACAGATTGCCTCCAGCTATCTGTTTTTGCGTGCGGGCAAAAGCCGTCATACTATGGATCATATAATTCCCATCTAGTAACTTTGCGCGAATATACCGCAATTTAACTTATTTTGACAGAGATCCGTTCACGAATTAATCATGTTGATATCATTAATTATTTATAGAAAACGCCATTTAATGTAACAAATTGTAGTAACACCAAGAGTGCATCAAAACCAATTAAGAGCTATACTTGCGCTTTTTTCGAGGATCTATCCATGCGCCCTAGTAACCGTGAAGCCAATCAACTCCGCCCAATTAAAATTACACGTAACTTTACCAATCATGCGGAAGGTTCCGTATTAGTAGAATTCGGTCAAACCCGAGTTTTATGTAATGCTTCTGTTATTGATGGCGTACCCCGTTTTATCAAGGGAAAAAATCAAGGGTGGGTTACTGCAGAGTACGGTATGTTACCGCGGGCAACTCACAGCCGCAGCGATCGGGAAGCCAGTAAAGGCAAGCAAGGGGGCAGGACACTTGAAATTCAACGATTGATTGGTCGCTCGTTAAGAACATGTATCGATTTGAAAGTAATTGGTGAGCACACTATAACTCTTGATTGTGACGTTATTCAAGCCGATGGTGGAACCCGCACCGCAGCCATAACTGGTGCCTGCGTTGCAATGAAAGATGCCATAAACTGGATGGTTCAAAGAGAAAAAATACGTAAAGTTCCGGTATTTAATTATGTTGCAGCAGTATCAGTAGGTATTTATCGCGGACAACCTGTACTGGATTTGGATTATGCTGAAGATGTGCTTGCAGAAACCGATATGAATGTAGTAATGAATGAAGAGGGTCATTTTATCGAAATACAAGGCACTGCAGAAGACAGACATTTTAACCGTGATCAATTAAACAGTATGCTTGGTCTTGCAGAAATTGGAATTCCTCAATTAATTGAATTACAAAAGAACGCTTAATCCTGATTCGTGCTCTTGGGGGCAATTTCCTCAATGAGAGACGTCGTTTTAACAGAAGTAAATTTCTGTCCATAAATTAACCCCCTGGATACCTCGGTCAAGCCGAGGTACGTAGGGCTTTTTATTGGGGTACAGGGTTTTTCAATGGGGTACGGTTTTTTTATAGGGTACTTCGCTTTAAGCAAAACTATATTCCACTAAGATTTACCCCCTGGATACCTCGGTCAAGCCGAGGTACGTAGGGCTTTTTAATGGGGTACAGGGTTTTTCAATGGGGTACGGTTTTTTTTAGGATACTTCGCTTTAAGCAAAACTGTATTCCACTAAGATTTACCCCCTGGATATCTTGGTCAAGCCAAGGTACATTAGATTTTACGGATACGCCGCTTAAATTAGCTCGTCTCTATACAAATCCTACGCCCCTTTGCACAAACCCTACGTCCCTCGGCTTGACCGAGGGATCCAGAAATCTCTTGCCCGAGTATAATTTATATTTTCAGAACAAAACAAAATATATATCCTACCACCTTTCAAACCGGCTGCTTAAATGTCATAACTCTAAAATGTTTTCGCGTTTACTTTCTCCAACAAACCTTTATTAACCGTCACCTCCAGAGCATTTTGTATAGAAATTGTCTTCTCTGCGACTAATTTCATTAAATGCTGCTCCAGAGTCTGCATTCCATATACTTGTCCGGTTTGCATGGCGGAGTAAATTTGCGGTAATTTATCCTCACGAATCAGGTTACGAATAGCACTGGTGCAACGCAGTATTTCAACAACGGCTACACGTCCAGGGTTAATGGTTCTAACAAGTTTTTGTGCGATTACCAGCTGTAAAGACTCAGACAGTTGCGAACGAACCATAGATTTTTCCTCTGCCGGGAATACATCGATTATACGACTGATTGCTTTCACAGCCGAGCTGGTATGTAGGGTTGCGATAACCAGATGCCCTGTTTCTGCTGCCGTTAAAGCCAATCGAATAGTTTCCAAATCTCTAAGTTCTCCAAGCATAATTACATCAGGATCCTCTCGCAATGCAGCTCTTAGGGCGGAATGAAAACTCAATGTATGATGATGCACTTCACGCTGAGTGATCAACGATTTTTTACTTACATGAACAAACTCAATGGGATCTTCAATCGTTAACACATGCAAGGGGCGTGATGAATTAATTTGATTAATAATAGCCGCTAAGGTAGTGCTTTTTCCTGACCCGGTAGGACCGGTTACCAGAACAAGACCGTTCGGACATTGCGTCATCTCTTCGATGACAGGAGGTAAATTTAAATCCTCGATGGTTGGAATTATATCAGGGATAATTCGAAAAACAGCAGCAATACCCCGAGATTGATAAAATACATTTATCCTGACACGAGCAAGATTTGATGTGGTAAAAGAAAAATCAATCTCCAAATTCTCTGATAAATGTATTTTTTGGTTTTCATTCAATAAGTCATGAAGCAAAGTGGTGATACAATCAGCGCTCAATGGAGGTAGATCCATCGTTTGCAATTCACCATGAATACGCATTAACGGGGGCATACCGGAAGACAAATGTAAATCGGAAGACTTTTGCTGCACCGCATAAGCCATTAACTGCTCTATATCCATATATGCACTCCCGGTTAAATTGAGCGTATAGTAAAATAGCTCTGGAACAGAGTACACTGCAAAATGTATTATGAATGCTTTATAAACCTTTAATTTGATGAAAATCCCGTTATGACTCTTAATCGAAATTTAAAACATATCCAAGAACTCATTACTTCGAGCGAGATTCAGTTCCATCGTAAGCCTGGTAGTGTCTTACTCTTAGCGGCTAGCAAAGAACAAAGTGCCAGCATAATAACTCAGGCATTTGAATCAGGTGTCACTCATTTTGGTGAAAATTACTTCCAGGAAGCACAAGCTAAAATAAAACTGCTCAAGCATTTAGCTATTACATGGCATTTTATCGGCCCAGTTCAAAGCAACAAAACAAAAGGAATTGCCACAGACTTTGATTGGGTGCACACGATTGATCGTCTTAAAATTGCCAATCTGCTTAACGAACACCGAACCAACCAGATAAAACCTTTAAATGTTTGTCTGCAAATTAATTTAGTGGGGGAAAAAACCAAATCAGGCATTGCGGTGGAGCAGGCCTCAGAACTTGCCTTTGCTGTGAGTCAGTTACCTCATTTATGCTTGAGGGGACTCATGACCATACCACCACCTCAAAACAACCCCGAAGAGCAATATGAATTATTGATGCAATTAACCCGACTAATGCATACAATCAACACAGATAGAGGACTTTCAATGGACACCTTATCCATGGGCATGACAGATGACCTCATCCCGGCAATTAAAGCAGGATCAACAATTGTACGTATCGGAAGAGCACTATTTGGAGAACGTAAAGGTAACATTTTATGAATATAAGCTTTATTGGTTTCGGCAACATGGCAAAGGCAATTGCCAGAGGACTTGGTAACTATCCAGAACTGTATTCGCTTTCTGCATCTGCCCCATCCCTTGCAGATGGAATAAATAAAAATAAAATTCGCACCCATTCAGATAATAAAGAACTTATCAAAAATGCTGACCTGATTATTCTTGCAGTAAAACCCGCTCAAATGAAAGTTGTGCTTCAGGAAATCACTCCACAATTATCTAAAAACAGCCTCTTGATATCCATAGCCGCGGGCTTGAATTTTTCCTGGTTCAGTCACTATTGCCCCAAAGAACAGGCTATTATTCGTACCATGCCGAATACACCAGCAGCGGTAGGACTCGCGGCTACCCCAATGATTGCCAATCAGTTCACCACAGCAGAGCAAAAACAATGGGCAGAACAAATCTTTACCACCATAGGTATCGTCACCTGGGCCGCCACCGAAGCCGATATGGATAGTTTTACCGCCTTATCAGGAAGTGGACCCGCTTATGTCTTTTTATTTATAGAAGCAATGGTTGATGCAGCAGTAGCAATGGGCATAGAACCAACCATAGCCAAAAAATTTGCCCTTCAGACATTTCGCGGTGCGATAAAATTAGCGGAAAATGACGATTTGAGTTTAAACCTACTCAGAACAAAGGTAACATCACCAGGTGGAACAACAGCCGCAGCACTGGAAGTATTAAATGGGCGGTTTGATGCTCTGATTATTGCCGCTATGGAAGCAGCAAAATGTCGCTCACAGGATATAAGCGCTGCATATTAACGGGAGTAACCATGTCAGGTTTTACAGTTGTAGGATTTTTCTTATTTTCATTAATTTTTGGCATCATTATTTTTAGCCTCTGGCTGCGTATTGCATTGCGTTATTTTCGTGTAAGCTCGTTAAATCAGTTTAATCGACTTATTTATACAGTTACTGATCCCCTGGTCAAACCACTAAATTTTATTTTTAAAAATCATTATAAACCTGGACAAAGGTATGACTGGCCTGCATTTACCGTGCTATTAATCGTTGAGACATTAAAAATAATTGTGTTGGGTCTTGTGGTTTTTCATATCGTAATCCCGTTTAGCTACATCATTCTCTATGTAATAGCTGACTTAATCATACAACCCTGTAATATTCTTTTTTATGCGATTTTAATTAGAGTATTAATAAGTTTTGCAAATCCAGGTTGGCAACACCCGATTGCAGATTTTTTACGATTGCTCACGGAGCCTTTGTTAGTTTGGGGCAGAAAGATTATCCCTGATATTTCTGGATTTGATTTTTCTCCTTTCATCATCCTGATTGTTCTAAAAGTAATTACTTTGTTTATCAGTGCTTACTTGCCCGGTAATTTACTCTAACGGCATGAACAATTAAAACGAACTATACTTGTACTGGTGGGATACTAATAGGATAAACCTATGAATCTGAAACATACTGCAAGTGTGATTATTTTATTAACTGCATCGTTCAGCCTTTTTGCGGATCAATCCTTCTATTGCCCACAAAATCATGGTTATATAAAAGTGGGCATGACACAGGATCAGGTAATTGCAGCTTGCGGCCAGCCCTTAAGTAAGCAGGAATCCAATCAGCCCATCATGCAAAAAATCCCCGTCCAACAGCTTATATACAACAACCAAGGTACGAGTACCGCTTTTTATGGGGTATGGAACATACCTACAGGTAGCGGTGGTACTATTCTTGAGGTTGCCGTGGTAAATAATGTGGTCCGTGCAGTAAAGGTTAATGGATCTGACAGTAATGCTTTTTCAGTGTGTCGCGGAAAACAAATCTCCGTTGGCGAACAGGTAGGCGCTGTTTATGCTGCTTGTGGCAGACCAGACGTGGTTAATAATACCTTTGTGAACCAGGTAGTACCCGATGCACCCAAACCACAAGTGTGGATTTATCAGCCAGGACAATTTCAATCACCCATATCCTTGACTTTTGTTGATGGCAAACTACAATCCATCGACGATTAATTAAGGATCAATTCAAATGAGTGAAACTGTAGATGACATTACCATTGCTTATAGTGAAAACGGCATAGAAACCACCAAAGAACTGGACAAACAAGTGCTTACAAAAGGAGCATGGACCACCATAATGTTCCAATATCAAGATTGGGATAACGCTAAGAATGATTATGGTCCAGTAAAATACTCAATTCGTCGATATCAAAAACGCAACAATCAATACTGGCAGAAATCCAAATTTAACATTTCCAGTGCTGATCAAGCCCAAAAAATAGTAGACATTTTAAACACTTGGTTAAAATAATATTAAAATTAACACCTGATGTTCCATGTAGTGCATGAAACCTCAGGTTGTTATCTGTTCCACTTTCATTATTTGGTCATAAATTTTTTATACCACAAGCCTGGATAGAGGCATGCACATTGGTACATACCCCTGTTAGCTTAAAGATAGCACCCTACTCCATCATATCCAATGATCTCACATTTTTTATAGCCGGTATCAACCAATTGATAGATTACCGAACCATAATGAGCATTGATTTTTCCTTCTTTATTTTGAGCGATATGAGGATTTTCATTCACTGAATCATCAGCACAGCCACTTGAAATCTGCTGCCAAAACGCTCCAGAAAAAGAAATTGGTTTATTCTCAGCCGGTAATATACCCGCACTGCAGACTTTATTTTTTAATAAAGCTAAAGGTGGAGCTGAGAATAATACATCATAATCATTCTGTACTGCTTTAATAGCATTTTCTGCATTTAAAATACCATGGCCACAGGGTTTTTTTCCAACACAGGATTTATTACTGTCATTACTTTTACCAAAATCATGAGTGGTTACATAGAGTATTTGCTCTACTTGTTCCGCTTTCAAATCTTTAGAACTTGCTGCGAAAATAAGTCCAGCCACTCCGGCAACGTGTGGGGATGCCATGCTGGTACCCTGATAGAAATCATATCCTGAACCATTATAACCCCCACCAGGGTTTACAGTGGATAAAATAGCTCCTGCTGTACCATAACGTTTATCGCCCCCTGGAGCTGCAAGGGTGATGCCTGGTCCATAATTGGAAAAATAAGATCTTAATCCTTCCGGTCCAGTGGATGCGACTTTGATGGTGCCATTACACACAGCAGGGGCATTATAATGCTCCCACACATTATCATTGCCCGCGGCTACCGCAAGTACCGCCCCTTTTTTGCGAGCATAAAACACTGCTTCCTGCAAAGCCTCATCGCAATAATCAATTTCTTTTCCTGGTTCTAAATCCACACCAAAACTCATATTTAACACTTTCGCAGGATGAATATTGACAGGTACTCCGGGAACATCTCCACCAACAGACCAATAAATACCATTAACTACGGCACTTTCATAAAACATACCGTTCTTTGCAGGAATTTTAACAGTTAATATTTTTAAATCCTCACCCACCCCGCTCATCACGGAGCCATATCCTGCAATAGTGCCGGCCACATGAGTGCCATGATAAGATTTGGTTTCATCACTTAAATTATTATTATTTCCACCAAAATTCCATCCCCATACTTTACCCTCTGCATCTTTAACCAAATTAGGTACAATGCTCTCGTTCAAGGCGATTCCGGTATCCAGAACTGCAACAACAATGGGATTTTTCGCTTTGCCGGTAGTGTAAGCCCAGGCTCCATCTCTTAAACCCGCCTTTGATTCAAGCATAATGCCAGCTGGTGGTGAAAATTCATCCCATTGACTCTCATGTGATAACAAGTTACTTAGCTCGTTATTGATTTCAGGATCTGGGACCGGTTTAAAATAACCCACACGATCTTTAACCGCATAAAGGACATTAGGATCCTTACGAAGAGCATCAAGAACGGATTCTGTTTCCTCTTCTTTGGTCATTTTAGTTAAAACCGGGTTAGAAGCATTCAGAATTAATGAGTAAGCGCCATTAGCCATAGGGACTAATGTTTTAACGGGCAATCTGGTGTGAGAAATGACATCTGATTTTATAAATGTTGCCGTTAGAGATTGATGTTTGTATTTGATAATCAGCCTGATTTCAGGTGTATCTGATGCGGCATAAAGCACGTTGGTTAACGATATCAGTCCTAGTCCGATAATACTTGATTTTAAACCCATTCTTCAATCTCCGTATTGATTAAAATTCGGCTCTCAGTATGCAGGAGAACAGATACCAACACAATAATTAGTCGCCTCATTTAAATCACCCTTTTTACAAAAAAATCGCTACCCTAGAAGAGATCTGCCAATCTACGTGCAGGGTCAAATTATTAGGAGATTCCTTCCTATGGGACATTCCTGTTTCATGACTTAAAAGGGATATAACTCGACTTTACATCACTCAGCGTTTTTGCTCCCTTGGCTATTACCTTGAAAAGTTAATGTACACTAATTGTAAATTAATTTAGTTGTCTTCACCACGCGCTGAGGTATCCCTTCATAATTTTTAATGTAGAATAATGTTGTAAATTAGTTAATTGTCTTCCCCACGCAGGTGGGGATCTATCCAATAAAATGGCATTTTGCTAAATATTTGAATGGTTCCCCACCTGCGTGGGGATGACAAATGAAACATTTCGGGTGTTAAAAGGACATTAAATTTTAAGGGGATACTCAAGCCCGCGCAAGCGATGATCCGCCCAATAAAGTAGCATTTTGCTAAATATTTGGATTTTTCCCCGCCTGGACAAAGATGACAAGAGAACAGACTTAAATTTTCAATCATAAGATAGTTCACTATGAGATGACTTTTTATAAAAAATCTGTTATCAAGACTTCTGATTAACGAGAATTTTAAAGGCAAAATCGGTGACGACTGCTCGCTATAACACCATAAAATCATACATTTTTCCCTGCATTTTAATTGCCTCAATTATCCTGGGTGGACTGGTCGGTATTTTCTTTAAATCGTCAACCTATTATCTAAAACCGCTTGGGGATATTTTTTTAAATCTGATTTTTACAGCGATCGTACCATTAATTTTTTTTAGCGTTTCCTCAGCAATAGCACGCACGGGTAATCGTGATAAATTAGGCAAGATTTTTTTCTACATGACAATTGTCTTTATTTTTACTGGATTGGTTGCGGCAATATACGGTTTGTTTGTCGTCTCGCTTTTCCCTCCCGCGCAGGGAGTATCATTACAATTTACCATGCCACAAAAGCTACCTGATATCACTTTTTCGAATCAGATAGTTACGATATTTACTGTAACTGATTTTACCCGTTTATTCTCTCACGAACACATTCTTGCGTTAATTCTCTTTTCCATTCTAGTTGGGTTGGCTGTATCCAGTTCCAAAGAAAAAGGAGCTTTATTTTCATCCTTTTTAAAGAGTGGAGAGGAAATCTTTATGCGCGTTTTTGGTTTAATCATGTTTTATGCGCCAATTGGTTTTTTTGCTTATTTTGCAGTTTTGGTCAGCGAGCTAGGACCTAATCTGATGGAAAGTTATTTACGGATAGCATTTCTCTATTATGTTTCCGCCCTCCTCTATTTTATTATTGCTTTTAGCGCCTACGCCTACCTCGCAGCGAAATGGCAGGGTATTAAATTATTCTGGGGGCACGTTTTTCTTCCCTTGATTACGTCACTTGCAACCTGCAGTAGTGCTGCAAGTATACCTGCCAATCTGGTTGCTACGAGAAAAATGGGTGTACCTGTAGCACTATGTGAAACAATAATTCCTTTAGGCTCGATTATTCATAAAGATGGCTCCGTAATTGGAGGGGTTTTTAAAATTGCGTTCCTGTTTGGTATTTTTCATCTCGACTTTTCACAACCAATGGTCTTACTCATGGCCTTAGGAATATCGTTACTGGTGGGTACGGTCATGGGTGCCATACCCAGTGGTGGCATGTTGGGGGAACTTTTAATTATTACTGCTTATGGCTTTCCTCCCTCTGTACTTATTGCTATTGCTGCAATCAGTATCATTATCGATCCCTTGGCAACTATGATTAATGTCACCGGTAACAGTGTCAGCAGTATGATGATTTCCAGGCTGGTTGTCGGGAAAAGATGGTGGGTTCAAAAAAATGAAGCCATCGCTTAGCCATTATTCAAACAATTGTCGGGTCGCCATTGTTTGAAATAATCCTTCTTCTTCCATCAGTTGCGAATAGGTTCCTGATTGAACGATTTTTCCTTGTTGCATGACTAAAATCAGATCTGCTTTTTCAATAGTAGAGAGTCGATGAGCAATCACAACGCGCGTCGCGTTTAACTGTTCGAGACTTTGAATCACTATGGATTGGGTCATGTTATCCAGGGAGCTTGTCGCCTCATCAAAAAATAGTATTTTGGGCTTTTTAGCCAAGGCTCTGGCAATCAACACCCGTTGGCGTTGCCCGCCTGATAATGATCCCCCTTTTTCTGATACAATGGTGTGCATTCCCATAGGCATTTTACGGATGTCTTCGGCTAATCCCGCTTGTTCCGCTGCTTCCCAGGCCTCTTCCTGAGTTAAAAATGATGAGCCAGTTATATTTTCAAACAGAGTACCAGACATTAAAAAACTGCTTTGCAACACAACCCCACACTGCTCTCTTACTCGTTGAACATTGAGCTGCTTCATATCATGATCGTCAAAAAAAATATTTCCCTGATCGGCTTGCTCAAATCCCAACAGCAGTCGAAGTAATGTCGACTTACCTGAGCCTGATGCTCCAGTAATTGCGACATATTGACCCGGCTCTATGACAAAAGAGACTTCTTGAATAACGGGCTGTTCTTTAGATAAATAAGAGAACCTTAATTGCTCAACCTCAATTTTTCCCTTTAAATTTCCCGGATCTTTTTTCCCAGTATGTACCTCTGGTAAACTTTCTATAATGGGTGTGGTTCTTTTCATTAAGGGAATACTATTAATCACGGTACTTACGGAGTTGGTCAAGCCCAACATTCCCGCTGTAAATTGTCCAAGAGCAGCATTAAATGCCAGAAAAACGCCCAACCCCATTTGATCATCGCGATTCACAAACTGAGCAAATATAATAACGGTTAGGATAGGCAAACTCAGCGCATTAAGACTAGATAAAAGAGAATTGTACCAATTCGCTTTATAGCTTTCTTTTTTTATTTGACTGTTTTTTAGCGCCCATAATGAAAAAGCAGTTTTTTCGCGACCAGAGGTCTGAATTTTTCCTACACCTCCGATTAATTGCAACATAAGGCCAGAGAGCTCACCGCTTAGTGAAACGATTATCTGATATAAAGAGAACTGTTTGATACTGATGATAAGAGTATAAACAGAAATGATAAACACCATCATCGTTGCAGTTAACGCTAAGGCAACATCATAATAAAACAACAAGCCAAAGCTGAAAATGGAAAAAATGCCACTGAGCAAGGAGTTGATTACCACCCCCGCCATAATGTTGCGAACACTGCTAGCAGCCATAGCCCTTTGAACCAAATCGCCTGTACTAAATTTGCGAAAAAAACTTACTGGTAGACGAATTAATCTGTCCCAAATACCCACCTCAAGATTAAGATTTAACCGACTTCCAATTCGCAAAATAGTTATTGAGCGAACCAGTTCAAATAAACTTGCAGTAAAAGCTGCTATCAATAAGGCAGCAGAGACTTGTTTTAATTGAGATACATTACCAGAAGGTACAATTTGATCAAACACTATTCCAGTAAACCAGGGTGTTACCAAACTTAAAATTGCGGCAAGAGATCCCACCACAACTAAACGTAATAAATCCCGTTGACACCCTCGAAATGCGAACGTTAGCAAATCTCTTATTTTTAATTTCTTCTGGGGTAAAGGGCAGTAAAGTTGTAACGCGTCAGGATAAAACAGTGCTGCATTTTCATGAGTCAAAGTCACTTCACTCTCATCCTCTGGATCAAATAACACAAATCCACGAGTTACTTTTGGTAGAGCCAGACAAAACCTCTCCCCCTCTTTTTTGCGCAGCAAAATGGGATTCACAGCGCCACGCCACCAGTTACCTTTTAACTCAATTTCGCGTACTTGCATGCCCGTGTATTGAACAATATCCTGAGGGGACTCAATTGAAGCAGGAGCGACAGGTAAACCATAATAATGTGCTGCTAACGCGACACAAGACGATAGGGAATTTAGGCTATCCGAGGGAACATTGGGAGCCTCGTCCTGCAAAGCTCCCAACATATTTATATAGGCACGTTTGAGTAAATTATTTTCGTTCGCTTTTCTTAACCCAATATTATGGATTTCTCTTTCCTGTGCTAAAGAAATGCTTTGTAACACTAGCGGTAGGATGGTGGTGAAGAAATCCAGGATATAGCCCCTTAACTGCTCTGGATTAGCCAATTCATTAGGAACTATGGTCTCCAAATAAGAAATTTTAAATGGCTCCAGATGGGAGGTAAAATGCGTTTTCCATTTTTTTAGTGCAGTATTGTACTGGTATTGGGTTAACTGATGCCAGTCACGATCAATAAGTGTCGCATTGGAAGAGCAGGAGGCAATCAGTTCTACGTCTTGAATGTCAGTTGCACCAGCTAATCCTAATAACAGTTCGCCTGTTTGCCATTCGCCTATAAGATACCTTCGTCCTGCCTGTTTGCCATTAGTGCGCACTAAAAAAACATCTACCGAACCCGTACTAATTTGATAGTGATGATCTATGGCAAGCAAATTAAATTCACGAGCTGGGAGGTCTTGAGTTATATCATCCATCGCTAGGCCTCACTTGAGAGTAATTCATAATAAGCCCCATGCAGTTCAATCAATTCCTGATGCGTTCCTCGCTCAACAACTTGCCCCCGATCAAGCACAATAATTTCATCTGCATCACGAATGGTACTTAAGCGATGGGAGATGATGAGCATGGTACATCCCAGCTGTCGCAAATGATCATCAATAATAAGTTCCATTTGAGAATCAAGGGCAGATGTCGCTTCATCTAAAATCAGAATGCTGGGTTTTCGTAAAATCGCACGAGCAATCTCCAACCGTTGCCGCTGGCCACCACTAAAATTAGCCCCTCCTTCTTCCAGAATGCTTTCATACCCATTCTCACGCTCTCCGGCAATCACATCGTGCATCAAAACCGCTTTGGCAGCATGAAGTATCTCATCATCAGGGATTGTGTTATCCCAAAGGGTTAAATTATCCTTAATCGATCCATTAAATAAATTAATATCCTGATCCACACTTGCTATTGAATTAACCAGCTGTTCATTAGGAATGTCTTTTAAATTCACTCCATCAATAATTATTCGTCCCGACCAGGGTTGGTAGTAACTTTGTAATAATTTCCCTATGGTTGATTTACCGCTACCTGAACCTCCAACCAGAGCAACTCTTCGACCCGGTTTAATTTCCAGAGAAAAGTCCACTAAGAGTGGTTCTGCTAAGGGGCTGTATCCAAAGGTTACGTTTTCAAAAATAATATGACCTATGAGTTTATAATTCTCGTCCTGCTCAGGTTCTTCTTTTTTCTGATATCGTTCCGCCAGACGATGCGCCGTAATATCTTCAATAGTAAACAAATCTGCTGATATTTCCTGCACTTTACCTGCCAACACCACTAACATGTTAATTGGCTCGCTAAAATTATGATAAAGAAGCTGAAAGGCGATAACCGTACCAATCGATAGCGCTCCATTTATAACCAGCCAGGCCCCGAAACATAAAATAGCCGTATTAGTAATTAGATCTAATGCTTTAGGGAAAACCGACACACAATCGCGAGTCCATCCTATTTGTTGCTCTGCGGCGAGATAATTAGCGTGCATGCCACTAAATTTACGAAAAAAATCTCCTTCAGAACCTGATGCTTTATACGTTTCAATCATTTGTAAACCACTGACAGCAGTGCTCATTAAATTATTTCTGGCTTTCGTTTCGCGTAAACTTTCCGTTGAACGACGTTTGGAAATAAAAATCAAAAGGAACACATTAATTAAAGTCGATAGTAAAACCAAAAGCGTAAGAGGCACACTTAACAATAATAAAATAAAAAGATAAATAATGGCGAGTAATAAATTCACCACATTAGTTCCAAACTGTTGAGATACCAGATTGGCTATTGAATCACTCGATTGCAGACGATTAAGAATATCGCCAAGATAGCGTTGATTGAAAAAGGACATAGGCAAACGCAGCAGATGCCAAAAAAATTGCGCACCATTTACCAAAGCGATCTTTACTTCTAACCTACTTAAAGCAATGCTTTGAAACCAGGTTAATATTCCGCTAAAACATGCCGCGACAATTAAACCAACCAGTACCGGTCTTTGCCAATTATCTAATTGCTGCACCAGAATTTCATCAATAAAAATTTTAGTAAGTCCAGGAATAGCAATCCCGGGTATCGCCAGTGCGAGAGTAGATAATATAATAAAGAAAACGGCCTGCTTTGACTGACTGAGACGTCGAACCAAGCTGGGAATTATTCGCGGCTTATGGCCTGCTTTGATGAAATCTGGGCCAGGTTTTAACTCAAGTATGATTCCGGTAAATCCTTCATCAAACTCCTGCCATGTTAGAGTGCGCGCTCCATAAGCCGGGTCATTAATGAATACATTTTTTTTGGAAACTCCATCCAACACAACGAAGTGATTAAATTCCCAGTGAATTATAGCAGGGAACTGATAATCCATAATTTCTTCAGGTTCTATACTATAAGCTGTCACGATCATGCCATGTTTTTCAGCCGCTTTAAATATGTTATCAGCGCGACTGCCATCTCTTGAAACGCCACAATCAGTACGTAGTATATCCTGAGGTACCCAACGCCCGTAGTAGGCCAGAACAATACCTAATGCAACTGCACCACATTCGACAGCCTCCATTTGTAAAATGATTGGAGTTCTTTGAATTCGATTAAACATAGAAGTTAATCAATCCCTAAAAAATGCTTAATCGCGGGTATTAGCAAAGTAATAGGGGGCTGATTTTTAGTGATTATATCAGCCGTACAAATAGTTCCATTGGTGATAACCATATTAGGCCCCCTGGAGGTAGTCCATTTAAAATGACTTGGAGTATCCGCCTCAGTTAGATTGATTCTGATGTAAAGCTGAGGACCATCTGCAGTAAAACTCTCCACCAATTTTTCATTTGCCAGAACTGCCATCATACTTTTTTGGCTGCTGGGAAATCGTGAGACAGCCTCAACAACACCTTCAATACTACCATATTCCTGTCTTTTGACTGATTTGGGAACTACCTGCGCCATCATGCCTGGAGCTATCACTTTACCCATCCCTGCTGGAACATAAATCGCGGCATCCACGTTTTCTGCATAAGGTTCGATGTCAAGGATTTTATAACCGGCCTGCACCACTTCACCCGCTTTACCAATTACGTTGATGATCTCTCCATCAACGGGACTGGTAACCACGCTGTTTATCTTGAATTTTTTTTGAATGAGCGTCAATTCAAGTTGCGTTTGTAAAATACGATTGTTCAGATCGATCAAACGCTGTTGGTTCGCTTCCGTGCGTCTTTTAAATTCAATAGCTAATTCAGAGATTCTCTTACTGAGTTCATCTCGTTCTCGTAATTCCTTATAATAGTTACTGCGCAACTCAGCAAGTTCCTGACGCGAGATTACTTTATCAACCAATTTTTCTCGTTCATCCAGGGCTTTCTTTAGATAGATCAAATGAACAGACACATTATTTAAATCTTTAGTCCAATTTTGTCTTAACACTTCATTGTTCTGCTGCTCCAATTTAAAATCTTTTGCAATAAATTGTTGCAGATTACTTCGCTGAAGCTCCAGACTGGCTAAAACTTCCTGTTTGTTTTGAATTTCCTGAGTAAGAAGCGGCAACCTTAAAGTAGCCAGGATATCGCCTTTTTTAACAACATCCCCAACACTTACCTCAACCGTGACGATACGACCGGGATACTCCACCATTGCATCATATATATTTTGCCCACTGTTAATCAGAATTCCATTTCCTGAAACGATAGTAGTTACGCTCCCCCATATTGACCAAATAACAATCATGGTGAGTAATATCAAGAGAGCAGTTAAAATAATCCAGTTTTGCGGAGAAACTATTTTAAACAGATTATTTAACTTTTCTGGATTATTTAATCTCGAAAGACTTTTTTTACGAAATATTTTATCCATACACCTTTGATTTCTATTGTATTATTCTTAAGTATATATTTGTTTTTATCATTTGATACTATTTAGGCCTTAATTTCAGCAGTATTTATCAGGTTGTTCAATCAAAGTTACCAAGACTGTTATAATTTTCAGTTAAAATTAGAATAAGGAAGAAAGTTGCGAAGCCGGCTGGATCCCTTCCCCTACGTCCCTCGGCTCGTCCAAGGGATACAGAGCTCTGACCCCGGGATTGGAATCCCTGGATCCCTCGGACAAGCCGAGGGACGTAGGAAAAATTGAAGGGAAGCATTATAAAGTTAGACATAAGCATCATGAAGTTATAAGCATCATAAAGTTATAAACATTAAAGTTATATGCATAATAAAGTCATAAGCACTAGAAAGACATACAAGAAAAACTAGTAACACTTAAAAGATTTAAAAACCCTATTGCTCTTATTACTACATGACACAAAACAGGAAGCTAAAGAAAGTTGCAAAGCGAGCTGGATCCCTTCCCCTACGTCCCTCGGCTCGTCCGAGGGATCCAGAGGTCTGGTCTCGGGAATGAAATCCCTGGATCCCGCGGACAAGCCGTGGGACGGAGGAAAAATTAAAGGAAAGCATTACAAAGTTAGACATAAGCATCATGAAGTTATAAGCATTAAAGTCATAAACATTAAAGTTATAAGCACTAGAAAGACATACAAGAAAAACTAGCAATACTTAAAAGATTTCAAACCCCTATTCTCTTAATACTACATGACACAAAACAAGAAGCTGATGTCAGGAATTAAGCTGCTTTAATTGCAATGAGCCAAATCTGACCTAACAAAGTCAGGGTGATAAGTAACGCACCAAAACAAAACCAAAAATAACTGGTTAACCCTGTTGCGGGTAATTCTTCGCGAAATACATTGAGCAAAACGGATCCCGCCAGAAAAGCAAGCATCAATGCGGCTATTAAAACATTAACTGGATCAAAAATTACGGAACAGAGCCAACCCGTTAACAAAGCACTCATTAAAAGAAAGCGACCTACATGATTAAATCGTACCGGATAAAATCGACAAAATTTACGATCAGTTAAAACAAAATGTAAGGCCATGGCGAAAGTAAATAATACAGTTGCAGTGATACTGGTTTGCGCCCGTAAAGACATGGTGTAGGTTATTAAAAAATTATACAAACAAAACATGCCTAAATGAAGTCCATAAACCAGACCATCATTGTGGTTACTATCGCGATAGCGTTCAGCTAATAAATCAAAACCGTAATAAATTAGAAATCCAAATAATGCAACAATGTAAATTAACAGTTCAGTAAAAGGGGTGAGCCAGTTGTTGGCTATAAGAAACTCGCCGATAGGTTTATTGTATTCGACAAGATTAGGTAACATATGCAAAAAAACATACGCCACCGCAACACCACCAGCAAACGAAATAAATGTGCGCCCATTACCCGGTAAATGATTTGCAAACCATGGACTCAGATAATGGAATATCATAAGAAGAACTGTCGCTGCAAATGCTATCCATAAATGAAATGCATTAATCCATATAGCCACTATAGCTCCTTAAGACCATTCCAGTTTTAAAAGTTTAATAATACCTGAAAGAAAATATTATTCGCGTCGAAATTGGTATTGCCTACTCTTCTGATGTATTGATTCAAATAACCCAATTCGCCAACCAAAGTTTTAGTAAATTTATATCCTAAACCAATAAAAAATCGATTTTGATCAAACCCTCTATTGGGTCTGTTGTTGAAATTATTCAGATGAAAAAATAGCTCATTGGTTGATGCCAGATATAATTTGGGAGACTGGTTGATAGGTATTGCCAATTTGACAAACTCTCTTAAACGCCAGGCGGTATTAGTATTAGGTTGGAAAAAACGCTCTTCCAGTCGGAGGCGGTTAGTAAAATCTATCTGGTTAAACGATTTCCGCCATAACAATTGTTGCCAAATCCGATTTTCTTTGACCACAACCCCGGTAAATGCTTGCTCTGTATAAATCCACGCATAACCCACCCACAAACTGGTGTCTGGTGTTAACTCGTATCCAATACCTGGACGCAATATAGTTTGTGTAAAATCGGATCCATCGATACTTACTCGTTGTTGAGGCTCGAGCCAAAATTTTAATTTAGTATCTGGAAGGAGTCTGCCTGTGGCCACGACCAGATTCCAGGTTTGAATGTCGTTATCCGACGCAGCTGATAATGAGTGGGAATTTAAGAGAAGCAGGGATACAAATATGCTGGTAATTATCCGATTAATCATAAATCCTCTTGAATGCAGTGGCATAACATGTGTTATTTTATGAGAATTAAGTGGATTTAAAATTTCTTGATTGGTCATTTTGGGGGATATAGTTAAACCACCATAATGAAACAAATTAAAAAATCCTTTTTCTCCTTGAAAACAGCTTTTCATATTAAAGAAGTACTCTTCGATATGCAATGACTGCATTTTTAAATGCTCTGTTCCGGGGAATAAATTGTGCCTAATGCGATATATTCCCGTATTACGACTTCGTCTAATACGGGCTACCGATATTTGGTTATACTGTAGCCCGTAATAGCAAAGCGTATTACGGGATCCTATCCAAATCAATAAAAAAAGCATTCAATTTTCATTTCATAAAAACTCCAAGAATTCAAAAGTCCTTAACCTCCGAATAACGAGTTGCCAATAAGGGGCAATTTCGATTAACACAATCCAATGATCTTTTTTTGTCAAGAAAGCGAAAATTATATCAAATATCGTCCATGTGTTAATAAAGGCTTAATGTAAATCGATTAAAATTTGGGTAGTTTGTAATAGATTGGAAATACTATGCCAAAAAGAATCAAATTTAATAAAAATGCAGCAATTACTGAAATATGGGATATTTACTCCAAAATTAGCGCTAAAGCCCAACTGGAACCTAGCATTCAACTTCATCCTGAGCCTAGACAAGATTGGTCTTACACCTTTGGATTAACCGATCAAAAATGCTTTATAGACGGAGTTGTTGTTCCTCAACTGGGCGGACTCAGTACTACCTTTGTAGAACGAATGGCTAAAAATCCAACTCAGGATGAAAAAGATAATCTTAATTTTTTTAACTACGTATATAACCAATGTCATTTATACATCGCCGACAATCAAACACGGTATATTGGTCGTGCCGATTTAAAGGAAATAACCCATGGTAAAGTGTTCGCCATGACACTTCTCGCCCATTTATGCCAGGCTGGGATGGATAATACCTTGAGTGAACAAGAAAAATACAAGCAAAGAATCATAGATTTCACTAAAGAACTATTAAATAACGAAAACATAAAAAAAACTTCAAGTAATGATGGTGGGACCATAAGTTGCAAAAGTGCGTTAAACAACATTTATAGATATAATGCATCATTGGTTAATGCACAGAAAGATGAGAAAGATTTAGATAAATTTTTTGAAGCGGTCAATAAAACAGTAGTAACAGCTCAAACAACTTTTTCTCACGTCAATGATCTGCTTTCGCAATTTACCACTCATAAATACCCACAGAATCTTCAATTCAATGAGTTTGGTAATAACACAAACCGCACTCTTTCAAACCAGGAGAGCGCTGCGTTAAATGATCCTTTAGCAAAAGAAATGTTTGGCCGAATGGAAGATATAAATAAAACAGAAAATGGATATAAGGAACTCTATCAAGGTATAGATTACAAATTACCAGCAATAAATTCCTTTTTACTCTCCCAGTTTAATGTCAAGCAAATAAAAAATCTAAAAGAAATATTACAATTAAGAGATAAATTATTTGTCCTTTCAACTGAGCTTAGCACTGTTTATAACTCAGCTAACAGTGACCGAGTAGCAACCCGAAGTGAATTTCTCCCTCTTATTGACTCTTATTTAAAAGACATCAATCGCGTTAAAACGGAATTACATGCATGTATCGAAAAATTGGACATCGACTGTGATGCTGTTTACCGGTCCAGAAAAAATCAGGGAATATTAGATAATGGGCGAACAAAATGGGAATCCCAATTTCTAAATAAAAATTCAATAGAAGGTTTTCGCACAAAAACGATTGAGCTAACACGAGATATTGCATCCGCATTTTCGCAAATATCGTTTAATCATTTTGATTCATTAAAAAAAGTGAGTGTTGATACTAACATAATGCAAGAGCGAGGAAAGGCATTATTTGGCAACTTCATCTCTATAAGCCATAATTTTCAACAAACAATTGCTCAGGCTCAAACCAATGAACTTTCACGTCAAGCTGAAATAATTGTACTGAGATTGAAACAATTATCCGTTGACAATACCGACTTAATTAATCAAGCAGAATCCATGGGAAGCCGTGATGAACCCCTTATTAAACTGTTAAAAAATCGAAAGACAATCCTGGATGAAATGATAAAATCCATGCAAAATCAACCTTTAATTGAAAAACAGGATAAGCCGGAAAATGATTTTGTACTCATAGAAAATGATAATTCAAGCACGGAAATTATCAATGCCTATTCATCAGGTAATTTATTACAGTTTATACAGGCCAAATTAATGGGTGTCCCTGTTGAAAATCAAAAGTTACAAGAAAATAATCATGCTTTAACTAAAGAAAATCATGTGTTAATCAAAGAAAACAGTGAATTAAAAACTCAATTAACTACTCTGCAAGAGGAATTGAAAAAACAAGAAATATCCAGTAAGCAACAATTAACAGAATCAGAGGCAAAAGTTAAATTCTATGAATCCATGCCAGACGATCTCAGTGCTAAAAGCAAAACATTCCTAGGTAGTGTCGCGAAGAATTTAAAAGCCAAAGATGCAGAAGAAGTTAAAACTATTATAACTAACTTTGAGCGTATCGTGAATCAGGGCATGGAATATAAAGATACGTATATAAACAAAGCTGGAAACTTCGATAAAACCCTCTTTTTTAGCCACAACAATAATGGTAAAAAAAATGCATCGAAAGTTATGGGACAGTGGAAAAAAGATTTAGATAAAGAATTAGAACAAGTGATAACAATGTTTAAAGGCGAAAACGTAGTATGGAATGATGAAACAATCAATGCGTTTAAAGAAACATTGGAAAATACACTAAAACAATCTATGAAAAATTTGATTGTTAATGAGACTTACAGCAGTTATACACAATATTCCTTTCGTAATTACCTGCATCAATTTTATCAAAACGTGTTTCCAGAAAATAAAGCTGATGTCCTAGCTGACAAATTAGAAAAACGTGAGGTTAAATTTAATGTAGTTCCCCAATTTAAGGAACAGACGTTAAGAGACTTTGAAAAAACCTTACAACCTGAACCACAAGCTCAAATGAGAATGTAATTTAAAAATTAGTTAGTATATATCCCGCGATAGCTCGCGGGATATATTATTATTAATGTAAGTAGCCTAGATAATTTATTACAACGATTTAACAAAATAAGCCAATCCAGTCTAAATCTTAAGGACAAGCAATGAAAACCCTTGGCGTATTACTCTTTCCAGATTTTGAAACTCTTGATGTTTTCGGGCCCATTGAAATATTTGGTTTACTGCCTGAGCAATTTAAAATCGTATTGATCGCACAAAATCAAGGCTTAATTAAATCAGTTCAAGGTCAAGCCGTTCTTGCTGAATATAATTTCACCAACATGCCTGAGTTGCATTATCTTTTAGTGCCAGGTGGTTTAGGCACCCGCAAAGAAATTGCTAATTCAGCGCTTTTAGCCTGGATTAAAACCCAATCCGCCAAATTGGAACTGGTTCTTTCCGTATGCACCGGTGCTGCCTTGCTTGCAAAAGCTGGAGTTTTGGATGGGTATAAAGCCACAACCAATAAAATTGCTTTCAATTGGGTTGTAAAACAGGCGCCTGATGTTGACTGGATTAAAAAAGCACGTTGGGTTGAGGATGGGAAATTCATCACTTCTTCCGGAATATCCGCTGGAATTGACATGAGTCTCTATGTAATTTCTCGTCAATTAGGGGCTGAGATGGCAGCGTCCGTTGCGCAAAGAGCAGAGTATACAATGAATCTTGATGCGGATAATGACCCTTTTATGATTGATTAATCTTCCTATAAAAGCCTAGAAACGGCCTGGACGAGTATTAAATGTATTCGTCTCTGCCAGATCAAGGGCATTTAATCGTAACGTGGATGTCTGCAACACGGTAGCAAAACGGGGAAATAACGCAAAACAGGGTCGGCGTAAATAAATATAATACGGAGTGTTTGCATGAGTGTTTCTATTCTCTATGGTGCTTTCACTGCTCACAACCCTGGAAAATAACCCCTCCATTTGATTAATAAGTTGATGATGGCCGGCAAACCGCTCCACACAATACGTTTGCCATTCCCTGGCTTGGTCTAAATCCCCTGTACGAATCAAATTTTTAATTAAATCCAGATAAGCTTCTGTATAAAATGGAAATTCATTAATCAGACTTTTGAGTGAGCATATTGCCTGCAATGGATTGGATTTATATTCCGCATCCAATAATCTTAATTTTTTGAAATAAGGCCAATTTTGAAAATTCGCCTCTAAAATATCCGCTGCAGAAGGGGCATTAATTTTAACTAAATAGGTACAATACAAGTATATGGTTTCTTGATCATCAGGAAACATTTTAGTCATATCAGACAAGAAAGAGGATAAATTATTTTCTAATCCTGCCTTGTGATAACAAATAGAGATGCGAACTAAAGCCTTGTGGCGCAATGGACCATCTAACAATCGTTTCAACACCATAATAGAATCAAGGTAGTATTCTTGTAGCTCAAGACATTCTGCCAAAGCTAAAATCACTTCAGGACTAGACTGATTTTCAATGAGACGAAGAGTAGATTCTGCTTTATCATAAAATTTGAGTCGGTTATAGCAATGAGCAAGATTTACAAAAACACATTGAGGCATGTCTTTTCCTATGAGCTTTTTGTAAATATCAATGGCCTTCTCATACTGATGCAAGGACTGATAAAATTGAGCAATATTTAGAAGACCCTGGACTCTATCAATTCGTGCAGCATCTAAAAAATACTGTAAAGCAATGTGATTTTGCCCCATGTCCTCATAGCATTTGGCAAGACCTAAAACAACGTTCCAATGATTTTTAAAATGCTCGATAGATAAATAGCATTCAATAGCCTTATCAAAACATCCAGCCTGATGATAACAATTTGCAATATGATATTGAATCGTTACATCACCCTCCCAACCGTAAATAGACTTATAAGTGGATACCGCATGTTCGTATTGTTCAAAAGCTTCATAAGCCTTCGCAAAACGCATAATTAATGTTTTATCAGGAGCTCTTTTATTCTCTAGTGCAACCTGGAACATACCCTTCCCACAAAGCAACAAACCCTTCCACGCTTTTCGATGAAAAGTACTGGAAACCAATGATTCAAATTTCTCTAAAGCTAATTCAAAATAATTCATCTTTCGATAACTGTGGGCAATAAAAAGGATACCTTGAAAAAAATTACCAGGAAAGTTAGCCCATTGAGTATAATATTCAATGGCCAAAGTAAATTGGCCAACTTGTTCATAGCAGTGCGCCATGCAAAGCAATACTTCTACCCTTAATGCAGAATGTTGCTCGCTTTTTAAAAGGTTTTCATAGTGAGCAATGGCTTCTCCCCAATTCTCCATATATCGATGACAAATAATGATGTTAGCGTGATCTGATAACTGGATGTGGGGTGTAATTTGTGGATGGGAGTAAATAACTAAGGCAGATTTGTAATTTTTATCATAGGTTAAGTAATGAGCAAGCTTTAGCAAAAATGGGATATCAAATTGCCATCCACTGTAAGACATAAGAATACGGATTGCATGATTATAACGATGGATTTTCTCATAACATAACGCTAATAATAAAATAACATCCCTGTCTTTATTTTGAATACCTTTTAACATTTTTATAGCTTTCAAAGGTTCATTTTCTTTGATTAGCCTTTGAGCCGTCGTAATTATCCAATTGAGGGACATGCTTAAATCATTTCTTAGAAACATATAAATCCTTCTTGTTGCGAGAAGTTTTACACCATTACCATTAATTTAATTCATCAGATTTAAAGCTTAAGTTAAGCGATTAACAGGCATCGTAAGGTTTAAAAAGACTGGTAAACTCGTCCTTAAAGTATCAAAATGCCCATCATTTAACTTCGCTGCATAGTAAATGGATACTTCTTGTTTCCCTTTGATGGATGTTACAGAATTGTTTACTCCATGAGTAGCATAAATGAATGAAACCAACACGAGCATGAAAGAAATTTTTATCTCGAGCAAAGCTCTATTTACACGTTTCAAAGGTTATAAACTAACGTCAATTTAAATTAATTGATGTAACCTCATTGTTAATCAATTGCTCATCAATATATGTTTTTTCAAAGAAAAAAAGTTGTTCCTGTTTGAATAAAATAATATTGGAACTTCTAGTACCATATTCATAGTCGGGTATGGTTACGAAAATGGAACTCAATGATTTCT
The DNA here is from genome assembly GCA_030694525.1 of Legionella sp. Lineage (GTDB taxonomy): Bacteria > Pseudomonadota > Gammaproteobacteria > Legionellales > Legionellaceae > Legionella. Next base: position 26,638 of record JAUXYG010000182.1, read on the forward strand.
CAATTTCTTTTGGCACTCCAGTACTTGGTAATAGATTATCAGGTGCTAACACTTTATCTTCTAAAACCGGGTAAAGCATCTCACTGATGAAATAGGGATCCTCATGTCTTATCAATTTAGCCATCGCTTGAGTAAATAACTGTTTGGCTCGTTGCACCTTAAACCAGGGAGTATCCAGTAATTCGTTACTTATACCGTATAAATTAGAAGTTAATTGTGTGGCTAAATGAGTCCTATTCGAATAATAGTACAAGTGATTTGATGTACCAAAAATCAAATTAAAAGGATTGTATTGCAACGCATTTCTTTCCAGCTCATGAATATAGAGCTCAGGGGAAAAATGAGGATAAGCCAGGAAATTTTTGACCAATAAGCCTCTGGATTGCATTTTGCTGCTATGAATTTCAGGATTACGATAATTGGTAACCAGTGAAATTTTACCCTGTGTATTTACCCCAAGCCAGGTACCTCTACCCACCAAGTCCATCCCGGCAAATAACTTGGGCACATCAGGCCAAAAATGGGCGGGTGTGCTTGCCCTTTGGTAAAACTCATCTCTATTCGAAAGAACTATAAGGGGATAAATAGGATGTAAACCAAGAGCTATCAAACTAAGGCACATATTGTCTCAAAATAAATGCATCTATGTTAACTTTAGAACATCTTATTCAAAAGATCAGATATAAGGATAAGATTTGATGATTTAACTCAACTGTATCACTTGTATTCTAATTTTGAACCGCATCAACGCGAATGAAAACTTAATATGCCATAACTCAAAAATTAATGATATTTGTTATGTGTCTGAGCTTGATTTTCTTTTTGCATCGAATCGTAATATTTAATCAATAGCATGAAGCAAACGAGAGAGCCTTGAGAAATTGGCAATCCTAAGCCCATATCAACAAAAGAATCCTTGGATGCAGCAGCATTCATAAATAAGTTTGCACCTGCATATCCAATGCATGTTCCCACTAATTCCATCAGGACATTACCTATGATAACCGTTTTAAGTGGCTTTTTTTCTGCAGCGAAAAGACCAAATTTGGTTGCTATACCCCACCCTGCTGCATAAACTGCTGTTCCCAATCCCACAACAGAAGTTGATTCTTTTACGGAACTACCCCTGAGAGTGGCCATTATTGCCGGTCCTATTGCAGAACCTATCCCGATAATTGAGGAAATAAATCCAATTCGACGCCAACTTAAATCTGACATAAATGAACATCCTTATCGTAAGAGACTCTGTTTAAGATCAACCAGGTTTGGGTATTAACTCTTTCTGGTTTTTAGAAGCGATATTATCCTAGTATGTTAGCGAAATAAAGTGTGTAAGGTTATTTTAAAACGTAATATCAATTCACTTAGTTGAATAAAATATGGAGCATCAATGAGCTCTTATATCTTTACTCAAGCGACAAAATGTATAACTCGGAAGCAAGAATCAACAGGTATAATTTATAAGGGTATTAAGAAGCTATTCACAGAGATATCCACAGAAAATGTGGGTAACTTAATTATTACTTTTTGAAAATTAAAGGCTATAGCGCAGACAGAATCAGTGTTTTTTATAAATACATGTGATTAATAACAAGAAAAGCAAGAGAAATTTTAAAAAATATCCACAGGGAAGAAGAAGGTAATTTTCTAATAAACTTTAATATAGTAACAAAAATAAAATTAAAAAACAGTCTTGACTGGCATTATTTTTGCTAGTGTTGCCAGACATTAGAGTTAATAAATAGAAAAAGATTCATCAAAACTCATGTTATTTAAAGTTTTAATCTTAATTGCAATATCGCTCTAACCAACATCGATCCTCATAATTATCACATACTTCAACTTGTTCACATTCTCGGACGTAATAGCGTTCCACTGGAACATTAATTATTATATTTGGACTAACCCATCCACGGTTGTAGAATCCACCTCGCTCATAATAACCCGGTCCATAAAAATACCCTGGCCCGTAAAATCCTCCGCGATATCCATCATGATAATGAACGTTACCACCACCCCACCCAATGTCTATGAAACTCGCATGGGAATAAGTACTAAGGAACATTCCAAGAATCACAAAAATGAATGATAAGTTTCTGTGCTTTACTGATGTAATCATAAAAACCTTAACACTATAAAAATCTGCTGATATTGACTTATCACTAAATAAGCCATCTTTATTCATAACTTAGTGTACAATAAATCAGCAAACTTACAACCAATTTTTTGGATTAAGTTTTAGCCGCACAGACCCGATAATTAATCCACCAGGCTAAAGCCAAAGTAGAACCAATACCTAAATACTCCCCCACATGTTTCCAAGCGGGTCCGACAAGTTGCAGTGCATCTGGACTTTGAAGCAGTGAAAATGGAATGGCCAACAATACATCCATAATTGCCGAACCTGCTACCAGCCCACAAGCAATTAAAGTGCCCTTCTGCTTACGCAAAATTGCTTCTTCGTGAGTAACATTCATTCGCTCCAATCTTTTTTGTACGAACAAGGCAATGATTCCTCCGATAAATAAAGGAAAGGAAGAAGAGAGCGGCAAGTACATTCCTATAGCTATTCCTAAAATTGAAAGATTAAAATAACGATTTAATTGGAACAAATAGTTCAAGAAAATGGCCATTAAAATCACACAAGAACCAACCAGCATCATGATCCAAGGGAGTGAATTACGAAATACTGCCTCAGTTATGGCCGCCATAAGAGCAGCTGTAGGCGCTGGTAACGATTGAGCCAGATCCATACCTGAATGAGGCATCACTCCGGCAATCCCATATACATTAAATAAAAGTTGCATCACGGGAGGAATGACCAATGCGGATACGATGACCCCTAATAACAACATCACTTGCTGTTTCCAGGGAGTTGCACCAACCAACTGTCCAACCTTCAAGTCCTGGGTATTGTCATTGGCTATGGCCGCAATACCGGTTACAACGGAGCCGATAATAATCGTTATCGCCTCTGCTGCCTGAATTTGGTGAGCATTTAATGGCAGTGGTAACAACCTGTCAATTGCTGTTAACAAAAGCCAGGCCGCAAAAAGCATACCGGCAATTACCACTGAGCTACCTGGACTCGCTGTAACCCCTACCATTCCTGAAAAATAAGCAGTAATCACTGAGAATATAAACCCAATCAGCAAAACATATAATACCGCACAGAAAACAAGTGTAGGCGAATACATGTTATCTAACCCCACCTGAGCCATGGGAAATATAAATTGAAAAAATAAAAACAGTATCGCTGCCATAATCCCAATACCCATCAATATATAAGGCATAGGAATATCTTTATCAGTACGTACTATCTTTTTGCCTAATCGATCTTTATCCACAAATGCGCGAAGTGAAATACGAATACTCTTGGATAAGGGGCGGACTAATTTAATAAAAGTCCAGACCCCGGCAAAAAGCATGGCTCCTATGCCCAAATAACGCATTTGGCTATCCCAAAGAAGAGTAGCTGCTTGTTCCGGTGGATACTGGTTTAGAAATTCGGGAAAAAACTGGCTAACAACAGGTAAAGCAATTAACCAGGAGACAACGGCTCCAATGAAAATACTGATGGCCATATCGTGGCCTACCAGATATCCTGCACCAATCATGGTTGCGGAAAATCCTGCTCCTAAACCAAACAAGGAACGTTTGACGACAAACCAATAGCTCCAACTGTTTGCAATGACCTTGAAACCCAATTGTAACAATTCAATAATTGCACCAATCGCACCACCAATAAAAATATCCTTAATTCCTGCTTTTTCGGCAGACGATTTCAGCACCTCAGCAATGGCTCGGCCTTCAGGGAACTTCAAGGCATTTTCATTTACTAAAATTCGACGCAATGGAATAGAGAATAATACTCCTAAAATTCCGCCACACGCCGCAATAAAAAAATTGGTTACATAATCAAAACCATCCCAAAAACCAATAATAATTAAAGCAGGAATGGTATAAACAATTCCACCAGCGACTGCTTCTCCCGCGGAAGCGGCAGTCTGGACTGCGTTATTTTCCAAAATGGTCGGATTTTTAAAAAAACGAAGAATTCCCATCGATATTATGGCAGCCGGTATGGAAGCTGAGGTTAAAATTCCCAGTTTAAGTGCCAAATAAGCATTAGACATTGCAAGCAGAACTGTAAGAATAATTGCCAACACAACTACACGAAACGTTAACTCAGCTACCTTTTTATTTGCTGCTATATAAGGGGTATCAGCCATCAATTACCCCATACTGCTTTTTTAACTTCCGGTTTTAACATGGGTGATAGCACCGATAACGGAATAGCGACCGTTTGCTCCCCATACACATAAGCTGCCACCTGATAACTATCGAACAATATATCTATACCCTTGTTAGTAAACGTCCACAGTTTATAATTGTCCTCTGTAGGTGAAGCACCATTTTTAATCCATTGTTCATCAGATATTTTTCGTCTGGCTATTTCTTTACTTGAAAAATCCGCAATAGTTTTAAGATAAGGAACACCAGGGGTAAATAAATCACTTAATGACACCGGTTTGTCCTTGATGAAATTCTGCACTTTTACATTATTTGAAGGATGTGCGGCCCCTCGATGATAAATGGATACATTATACCGAATACTTAACGCATTGCCTGAATTATAAGGTATGGAATAGGTGACATTTATACCCGTTTTACCTGGAGCATCTGCGGGGGTATCTGCATCCTGAGCCAGTTCGCCCATAAAGCCACTTTGTATTTCTTCGATGAATTTTTTTACTCCTGCATCAATTGTGGCGCTTTTAAAACCCTGGGGATATTTAATGTCAATTATATATTCCGGAGTTTCTTTATTAATTGAAACAGGTTTTATTGCATAAGAGAGCAATGTCTGAGATAGAAGTACGAAAGTTAATCCTGTTTTTAAAAGACGTATACTTTGCGCTATTTTCATTTAGTTCTCCTGAAAAAGTTAAATTTCATACCCACTCTCCACCAATCATGGTGCGATGAGGTATTGGGGTTGCCACATAATAACAAAGTTCTGCGCTATCACTTATCGACCATAAATTTAAATCAGCTACCTGCCCACAGGACAGGCTCCCCACCTCATTACTCAATCCTAACGCGCGTGCTGCCTGATAGGTCACTGCAGATAATACCTCCGCCACCGTCATCGAAAAAAAAGTGCAAGCCATGCTCATCATGAGTAATAAGGAAGTCGTAGGGGATGAGCCTGGGTTAGAATCTGTTGCAATTGCAATTCCAATTCCTGACTGACGAATAAGCTTTATTGGTGGTGGTGTTTTCTCTCTTAAAAAATAATACGCACCCGGTAATAAAACGGCTACAGTATTCGCTTTAGCCATCGCGGATGCACCTCTGTCATCCAAAAATTCCAAATGGTCACAGGATAGAGCCTTAAACTGAGCGGCCAGTGCGCTTGCTCCAATATTCGATAATTGCTCTGCATGACATTTAATCGGGAATTTTAACGCTTGAGCTGTGCTAAAAATTTGTTCCGTTTGGGGTAATGAAAAGGCTATCGACTCACAAAATACATCAATGGCATCTGCTAATCCTGATTCTTTGACTGCGGGCAGCATTTCTTTGCATAAATAATCTACATATGCCTGGGTGTTACCCTGAAATTCAGGCCCTGTAGCATGCGCCCCCAAAAATGTGGTTTTAATTCGTAGCCCACTTAGCTGACCTAACCTTTTTGCCACTCGCAGCATTTTTAATTCATTAGCCAGATCCAGGCCATATCCTGATTTAATTTCTACTGTGGTTACGCCTTCACTTTTTAAAGCGAATATACGCGGTAAGGACTGATTAATTAACTCCTCATCTGAGGCAGCACGGGTCTGATGCACGGTGGAGATAATACCTCCTCCTCTTTTGGCAATTTCAGTATAACTGACTCCCTCGAGCTTTAACTTAAATTCGTTTGCGCGATTGCCTGCATAGACTAAATGAGTATGACAATCGATTAATCCTGGGGTGATTAATTTACCTTCACAGTTTATTTTCTGCCTGGCTTGAGCTCGATAACCTTCGGGTAATTCATTATCAAACCCTAACCAGATGATTCTGCCATTTTTAATAGCCACTGTCTGTTGTTTTAATTGAACTCCTGCAACAGTAATGGTGTTGGCATTAAAAAATAAAGTATCACACTCAAACATTACAATCCCAATGCAGAACCTGGTGGGGTGATTTAAGCCAGGAAGCATGATGACTGGTATCGTATATGTCCCACTCGCGAGAAGAAAACGTTTTTTCATCAATACTTAATAAAAGCCATGCAAGAAACTCAGCGACAACCTCTGGAGAAATCAGGCGATTATTTTTTTTTAAACTCTGATAAAACTGAACCTGTTCCAAATCCATGTTATGGCCAGATCGAGCAATTGCCTGCATATCGGTATCAATGATACCCGGCATCACACTGGCAAAATTGATCTGTTGCGCTTCCAGCTGCCAGCAACGGGTGAGCATTGACAAAGCTGCTTTAGAAACACAATACGCTCCCCAACCCCTCACTGGAAAATAGGCTACACCTGAACCAATATTTAAAACGCGTCCACCAATCAATTTATCATGTAATTTTTGCGGTAAAAATAATGCAGCATCCAGATTCGTATTTAATGTCTGATGCCAGGAATCAATGTGCATGTCCCGCAACGAAACAACGGGATTAATGGTACCCGCATTGTTAATCAAAGCAGTAATCCTTGGGATTTGCTTCACAAATTCAACGATGCGATCCAGTCCCTGAACAGTAGATACATCGGCTGCCAAATATTGAATCAAGCCTGATTGAGCAGCGGTTTCTTTTAATAACTCCTCGCGGCGACCGATAATAATGACCGATTGATCACGCTTTGCCAACGCCAAAGCCAGAGCTTTGCCTATACCACTGCCGCCACCAGTAATAATAAACATGATTTCCTCAAAAATTGCACAATAGTTCAGATAATATCAGAAAGTGAATAAACTTGGCATAATTTTATCCCGGGAATGAGGGACTATAGGTTTAATGCGATGACGTTACCCGTTTGCACTTGCATCCTGATTAGGTAAGCCATACGATCAGCTTAAGAGTTCATACATGTAATGGAGAATCTGATGTTTGCAACACTCACAAATTATCAAGAAGCTATTCCTGAGCTTTGGCAAGGCCGAGCAGATACCGCAAATCCAGAACGTTTTTTTCAAAGAATCACTTTTATAAAAGATCAAACCGCGTTAATTATTCCAGAACAAAAAACTGTTTTCCTGGGTTTTGCCAGTGACTGTGGTGTCGTTCGTAATTTAGGTAGACCCGGTGCAAAACTCGGTCCGGATCAAATTAAAACGCAACTTGCTAAATTACCGTGTCCCAATAATCACGAATATATTGATTTGGGTTCTATTATTTGTGACGGAGATGATCTGGAATCAGCACAAAGCCAATTTGCCACCATCATCAATTTCTGCCATCAACAAGGGCATAAAACTATTGGTCTGGGTGGAGGACATGAGATAGCATGGGCACATTATCAAGGGTTAGCGCCTCATTATTCCAGATTAGGTATAATTAACTTCGATGCACATTTCGATTTACGTCCGGTCAAAATGAGCAAAGGAACCTCGGGCACTCCATTTTCACAAATTGCCGCTCATTGTAGCGAACAACAAATACCCTTTCATTACTGTTGTATCGGTATTCAAAAATTTGGCAATACTCCTTCCTTATTTCAAACAGCTGATGCATTGAATGTTAAATATTTACTCGCTGAAGATATTTATCAACAAAGTCAGGCGTGGCAAATGGCTTTTCTAGATGAATTTATTTTAAATCTGGACCATATATATCTTACTGTATGTCTTGATGTGCTCGCTGAATGTTTTGCACCAGGAGTAAGCGCACCGCAAGTCCTGGGACTGACGCCATGGCAAATTCTGCCGCTTTTGAAATATATTATACAAAGTGGCAAAGTAGTAAGCTTTGATCTTGCCGAACTGTCTCCTCCTTTGGATCAGGAACAAAAAACTGCTAGACTCGCAGCGCTTATTATCGCAGAATTATTAGATACTAATTAAGGAGTGTATTTCATGAAGAAAACAATGCTGTGGAGTGCCTTATTCACACTAATCTGTACTCAGATTCACGCAGATGTACCACCATCCTCCACTCAGACACCACCTCCAGCTAACAGCACAACCCCTTCTACACTTCCGGCCATGCCTGCATCACAACAGCAACAGCAAACGCAACCCATAACTACTGATACGCAAACAAATCAACCGGTTACGCAACCGAATCAGAGCACAAACCCCATGGCTACTGGGGCACAACCTATCCAGGTAAATTCTGAGCAAAGCGCCCCACAGGTAATTAACTGTGACTATAAAATAAGTGCGGACATTAAAACCATTGATAATTCATTAATATTAAGCTGGTCTGAAAAAGCGGCAACACAGGCTTTTGATTTTGAACCAAACTCTTTAGATGGCCAAATGCAAAAATTACAGTCTTGTTTTACAGAGCAGGGATGGACCAGCTTTAGTACTGCATTAGAAAAATCCGGTAATCTGGATGCGATAAAATCCCAAAAACTTACTGTAAGCAGTATCCTTGATGGTACTGCGCAGATTACAGAAGCCACGAATAATCAATGGAAAGTAACCTTACCATTACAAGTGGTTTACCAAAACGATAAAGAAAAAGTAACTCAATTACTCAATGTGTATTTGACTATTGGACGTAAAATGACCGGAGATTTGGGAATCACGCAAATGATTGCTTCGCCACGAACGGCCACACCGACAAACACCAATGTAAATCCGTCCACATCAACCACCCCGACAAATTCTCCTCCTGCACAGGTAAACACTCCTCCTACAGTGTATACAAATCCTGGAGAGCAGCAAAATCCGACAACAAATACTGCCCCTAATCCTTAACTATATATAATCATGCGCTGGTTTTAAACTGGCGCTTCAAACTTAGGAACATCATGCGCTTATTACCCGCAGGTTTAATGTGTTTATTTGCATTAAATGCTCATGCGAATGTATTACAATATTTCACTGGAATCAGTTACAACAATCCGTCAGAACTTTTTAAAATTAAGGAAAGTACCTTTTTGATTGGGGGAACTGGTTTTTATGCTGATCTAAAATTCACTGGAAGCGTTTTGAATTTTAACACCCTTGAGTATGGCTCAGGAGTTGGGCATTCAAGAACCTATACTGTTTTACCCTACGGACGCATTGCCAAGCGACTTAATGAAAAAGCCGTATTTGCGATCGACGTAACCGAGCCTTTTAACTCTAATTTAAACTGGGGCAATGAAGCATTTACCCGTTATGCCAACACGCAAAATTATTTGCTGGATGTTGATGTGAGTCCTAAAATTTCTTATGAACTGACCAAACAGTTGCAGGTTGGCGGGGGGTTAAATTTCAACTTTTTAAGAAATAATGAAGTCAATTGGGCTTTTCCAACGGGGCAATTTACCTCAGATATACTGGTCAATAAATCATCGAGTTTTGGTTTGGGATTTAATTTAGGTGCCACTTATATCATCAACCAAACAAACTTTTTGGGTTTGATTTATTATTCAAAAATAAAACAGAATACCGATGGCTACAGTAAACTAGGGACTCGCTACAGTAATAATTATTTATTCAGTTTTAACATGCCCGCCACAACCATATTGAGTTATACGCACATTTTTAACCCGTCCTGGCTAGTCAGCATGCAATTATTCCAAAGTCAGTGGGATGCCAATCAATTCGTACGTCTCTTTAATACTGCTGCCCCTCCACCGAATAGCGATTTTGTTTTCCAAATGGGATTTAGTAAATCTTACGCATATCTTCTGGCAGTGAGAAACCAATTTAACGAAAAATTGGGACTTACTTTAGCGGGCATGATCGACGATGGACCTGAGCGTGATAATTTGAGAACGATAACCTTTCCATCAGATACTCAATATTTTATTGGGTTAGTCGGCGATTATCATTTTACTCCCAAGACATCAATAGAACTTCTGTACGGTCATGTTTTCTCAAACACTAGCATTCAAAATCGGGTCACCGTAAATAATGCATCAATTCCTTTTACTACTGGTAAAGTGAATATTAATGCGAACGTTATTGATCTAAAACTGAAAATTGAGATGTGATAGATTCCCTCTCAATACATCGAGAGGGAGTCAATTAAGCTAAGGGCGATTTAATTAGCCTATCGTTTAACTACCACAGGATTTTTAACCCCGTTTTCGTCTTCATATGCTAAAATAGTAACCTTAGTGCCAATTCGCAAGAATTCTTCGTTCAACCATTTAGCAGCACTGGGTAAAACCCGCACACAGCCATGGCTGGAAGGATGTTCTGGAACCTCATAGGCTGCATGAATAGTAAATCCCTGGTAGAAAAACATGCAATAAGGCATTTTAGCGCCACCTTTTGTTGCTACTGGATATTCACCGGAACGACAATCAGCACCTCTTTTATTATATATGCGGAAAGTACCGGTAATAGTACGGCATGATTGATTGGGATTTTCCTCGCAAACATCTACTCCAGCAGAACCACCCCCGGTCATTACACGCTTTCCTTCTTCATCGTATGCAGCCCAAGCGGATGCTTTAGGATCAAAGATGAATTGTCTTTCACCAGTCGCTTTAATTTGTACTGGAAAATAACGTTGACCTCTTTTATCTCTTAGATAATGAGTGGTTCTGTGTACATAACCTGCATCATCTGTAATTAAAGTAGACTCATCATATTCAACACAAGCACTCAAGCCAAGGCAAAGCAGTAACACTGCGCCAAACTTTTTCATCTAGATTTTTCTCCACTATAGTTCACCAAACCTGTCCTGTTAATATAATTGACACCAGTCTAAGAGCACTCAACCCGAATCTCTTTCTTCCCGGCGTGTCCGAGAGTCCAGAAATCTGTGCTCATTATGAGATTCCTGGATCCCTCGGATAAGCCGAGGGACGTAGTGCTCTGAGTTAACGCAAATCCAATTGAGACTTGCAAACCTGAATTTAATTCTTCCGGCCTGTCCGAGAGTCCAGAAATCTGTGCTCATTATGAGATTCCTGGATCCCTCGGACAAGCCGAGGGACGTAGGACTCTGAGTTAACGCAAATCAAACGTAGTTTCTTAGAATCATTAGCAAGACCCAAATCAAATAATGGCCCTCCTCTCCTTTCACTACGTCCCTCGGCTTGGCCGAGGGATCCAGAAATCCCATGTCCATAGCGAACCTCTGACTCCTCAATAAGCAAGGAAACGTAGCTTCTTGAAGGAATGAGCAAGACCAAGATAACACAATGGCCCCTCCTCCTTTCACTACGTCCCTCGGCTTGGCCGAGGGATCCAGAAATCCCATGACCAGATCTCTGAACCAAAAGATCAAATATAATCATGCAAAACTCACAGACCAGCCCCAGTTAGAATACAATCCGGAAATTGAACCGAGAATTATTGAATTCACATCTAACCAGCTAATCATTTATTACTCATAATACAAGGGTCAATTACTCCAGTTTTGGTTAACTTATTAAAAAAATTAATCCTTTAATCTACGGTATTTAATTCGTGATGGTTTGTTAGCATCATCACCTAAACGACGTTTCCTGTCTTCTTCGTAATCACTGTAATTTCCTTCAAAAAAGGTAATTTGTGAATCACCTTCGAAAGCCATTAAATGAGTGCAAATTCGATCTAGAAACCATCTATCATGAGAAATCACGATAGCACAACCCGGGAAATTAAGAATCGCATCTTCCAACGCTCTTAAAGTCTCAACGTCCAAATCGTTACTGGGTTCGTCAAGTAATAGCAGATTACCGCCACTTTTTAATAACTTGGCTAAATGAACCCGATTACGCTCTCCTCCAGAAAGTTGGGACATTTTTTTCTGTTGATCTGTTCCTTTAAAATTAAATCGTCCAACATACGCTCGTGACGGCATTTGAAAACTGCCCACTTGCATAATATCATGACCATCAGAAATTTCTTGCCACACTGACTTATTTGGATCCAAATCATCACGCATCTGATCCACGTAAGCTAATTTTACTGTATCACCCACTCGAATAGTACCGCTATCAGGCTCTTCCTGACCAGTAATCATCTTCAAAAAGGTAGATTTTCCTGCGCCATTAGGACCAATAATTCCAAGCACTCCGCCTTTGGGAAGCTTAAAATCAAGATTATCAATAAGAATACGATCGTTGAACGATTTGCAAATTTTTTCACCTTCCAAAACCAAATCACCCAACCGCTCGCCTGGTGGAATGTAAATTTCATTGGTTTCATTTCTCTTCTGAAATTCTTTAGAATTCATTTCTTCAAAACGGGCAAGACGCG
>JAUXYG010000187.1 GCA_030694525.1 Legionella sp.
GCGGAGGCAAACTGCAAGACAGTTAACTGCCCATTATTTTGCAATAAAATCGCTATCAATATGAATCCGGATGACTTACAACGACTAGTTACATTAGTCATGCCTTATGGAAAATACAAAGGGAGGGTAATTGCTGACTTACCAGGTAACTACTTAAATTGGTTTGCGCGCGAAGGTTTTCCTGCTGGTGACTTGGGTCGTTTATTACAATTAATGCAGGAAATAGATCATAATGGATTATCGCAATTGCTTGAGCCATTAAGGAAGGCATAGTGCGATAAAATCAATCGCGTGAACACTGCAGAGATCATGAACAAAATTCATAGCGTTAAATCTATATTTAAGAATTATCGCTGGCTCAATAGGCAACTTTATGTAGTGTTGCCATTTATGTTGGTTTGTTTTTTATTGCTTCCATTCACAGCCAGCAGTGAAGATACGCTTAAAGTCACCAGTCAGTATGGTGAAATTCGGCTTACACCCAACGAGGTCGCTTGGCTAAAAAATAATCCAGAAATTCGTGTTGCCGTAAAGCATGGGTGGATGCCAATTGAGTTTAAATTAGAAAGTAATCAACATCGAGGTATTAGCGTAGATTATCTTAAAGAGTTGAGTAAGATATTTAACGTTAATTTTATCCCCCTAGATTACTCAGAAAATATGAGCCCAGCTTCGGCTGAAATGATTTCTGGGGTTAGTGCCGCAATTTCTAAAAACGCTCAATTTATAAAACAGCCTCAACCATTTCTTGATTTCCCGTTTGCAATCTATGTAAATAAGGGTCTTAATCTTACTAAGCAAATTAGTATGATGGAGGATCTTAATTACAAGCGAGTGGCCATATTTAAAAATGGACCAATTGCAAAAGAAATTGCGGAAAATTACCCGCAAATCAAACTAGTGCATGTGGATATTGCCGATGAAGCGTTTGAAGAGCTAAGGCAGGGCCATGTTGATGCTTATATTGGTAACCAAATCGTCATTGATTATCACATCGTAGTACATCGATTTAGTTTTGTGGAGAAAGTTGGCATTACTCCTTTTAACTCAACCGTATCAATGGCAGTTCGAGGCGATCTTCCGGAGTTATCATCGATAGTCAGTAAAGGTTTGCAAGCGATTGGTACTAATAACCCAGAGATCCTAGATAAATGGCAAATTTCAGATCGTAAATATGATCGTTGGGTAATGCCAGTCATATTTTTTATTAGTGTTGCACTAATTTTTGTGCTTCTTCGAATATTTAAATTAAAGCAGGCAATTAAGTCTCAAGATATCGAATCGCAGAAAAAGATATGGCACCAAGCTAATTATGACTACCTAACCAACTTACCTAATCGTCACTTGCTTGATAGCCGATTAAAAACGGCGATGGAAGAGGCAGATAACTCATTGTCACCTTTAGGTATTTTATTTATTGATTTGGATAATTTTAAACAAGTGAACGATGCTGCAGGTCATTCGATTGGCGATAAGTTAATTAAAGAGGCCGCTGGTAGAATCAGCCGATGCTTTAGATCTCATGACACGATAGCCAGATTCGGTGGCGATGAGTTTATGGTCATCATGTCTGATTTTGATAACGAACAGGCGCTGGAAAAAACATCGCAGAAAATTTTGGCAGAAATTAAAAAACCGTTTCAAATTGGTGGTGAGCTTTTTTATATTTCTGCAAGTATTGG
>JAUXYG010000020.1 GCA_030694525.1 Legionella sp.
CCCTGTCTCTTGATCACATCTTATCCATAAAGATGTTCTGAGCGATTAGAAAACCTTCTATTCGCTCATTCAATTTAGACCAACCGTTCCAAATAGTTGACCATGCCGCTTTACCCGTTCTCTTGGAATCGGTCCATCCTCCCAGTTTGGCAATTGCCTTATATGCCCAGTATGCATCAGGAGTTTGAGACGGAAACTCCGTTTTCTCGACAGTTTTCCATAAAACCTTCCATTCAATCTCACTCAACAACTCATCACAAGGGATGCAAACATGCTCCGCTTCCAGGAGCTGTGAGTCTTGCTCAAAATACTCTTTGAGTTGAAGTAATCTAATGGCAACAAAAGAAAGAATAACTATCATTTTTTCTAAATTATCAGCAGATTGCATGCGTAAATGCTCTACGTTTGTTCCGGACTTCCATGCTTTATGAAAGTCCTCAATACGCCACCTGAGCTCATAATATCGGATTACTGTCCTTGCCTGTTCAAAAGTGGAGATATCTTCTGTTGTTAACACTATCCACTCTAAAACAGCTTCTGTTTGAGGATGTGTTTCTGTGGCATATACTACATTAACTGAGATGGGCTTTAATGGTTCTTCTTCTTTTCTGCGCTCAGGCGGTTGCAAAATTACTTTGGCTGCCTTTATCATTAATTCAACGTGACGTTTTGGCCGATTTGCTTTTTGAGCCACATCAATCGAGTAAGTCCCTAAAACAGGCAGCTCTGATAAATAAGTGAATAGCATTTCTGACAGACCGTTAAGCCTGCGATTATGACAAGCTCTAACCACAAACCGTTGATGATGTTCCGTTTTATACTGAATATATTCATAAACATCAGCATCTCTATCACATACCGATATCGTGTCTGCCAGCTTTTCTGAAAGTCTCTGCTCCAGTTCATGGGTATTTTTCTCCCATTTGTAACTTTCTTTATCCTTATAGGCTCGTGCATTTCTTTGACTACTTTTTCCATAGTCAGATGAGTTACGACACCAGCGGTTTTGAGCTATCAAACCAATCGTCTTTTCTGTTAGGGCATCCATTAATATCGTTGAATGAACTTGATATCCCTTCGCTTTAGCATGGGGATTGTTGCTGGTATAACCCAGTTGTTTGCTTAATTCATGGCTGTACACCAAGCTCGTTGTATCTTCTATTGCTAATAGTAGCTCGTGGGATTTAGCTAATTGCCCAGTCACATCATAACCCCCTGAAGCAATTTGACTTGCTTTTACTCGATGATTACGTAAGAAACGATAGCCTCCCTCAACTAACGCCTCATCCCCTAAACTACTTTCCGAAAGACTACTTCCACTCCAATTCGATAATTGATTCCCTATTTGAACTAAACGTTTTGTTAAGCGTTTATCGCCTAGTTCAATCCCACCAAATAATGCTTCCGACCAGAGACTGGAATCGCTTAATGTCGAATTCATAAAACACCTTTTTAAAAAATAATAAGGCGAATTTGATCATTATTTCTTCTTATATACAAGATGTGTAGAAGATTCAGGG
>JAUXYG010000027.1 GCA_030694525.1 Legionella sp.
AACTAATCATTGTTGATGACCTCAACATTTCCCAAAGTCCCTCAACTAATGATCTTGTGATCAATTGTATCATTAAAATACTAGGATATGGGTTCCTTGAGGACACTGATTAATATGTTTCGAATTAGTGTAGCCCTCTCTGTGGTGCTTTTGACTGCTTGCACAGACGACAATCAGGATTTGACTCAATACATTGAGTCAGTCAAATTACATAAACCGCAAACTGAGATTAGGTTACCTCAGTTGAAACCCATGCCTTATGTTAAACCTTATTTAAAGCAGTCATCAAGAAATCCATTTACCTTAGATAACTTGTCCGGATCTGAGGATGATGCAAATAAAGAGTCTATAAATGAATTTGCTTTGGAAGAATTAAAATTTGCAGGCAGTCTCAGTATGGAAGGGCAAATATGGGCGTTGATAAGCCTCCCCAACGCAAAAGTCATTCGATTGGGTATAGGCGACTATATAGGAAGAAATCATGGACGAATACGTCAAATAACTTTTGAGCAAATAATTTTGGAAGAAAAAATAAAAACAGCCGGGAGATGGGTAAAGAAACAAGTCACCCTTAAATTGGATCCAGGTAAATAGGAGTATATGTGCGACAGTTTATGATAATTTGCTTTTTAATAAGTGCTCTTTTAAATGCAACTTTTGCCAAAAATCCTGACCTGATCGATATCAAGGTGATTCATTTGCCAGCGGACCGAATTCGTATTGATTTTAAATTTTCAAAGCTGATTAACCAGCCACCGGTAAATTATATTACTCAAAAACCACATCAATTGGTTCTTGATTTTAAGCATGCAAAGCTACAATTAATACCTGGCCTTATCTCCCAGAAGATTAAATCACCTTCTGTAAGACAATATAGAGTTGTTTCTGATAAAGGGATGGTGAAAGTTTTTCTAGATATTGAACCTACAGTGTCTTATTCAGCCAGTACCAATGGTTCCATTTATACTTTGTTATTGAATGGCAAACAAAATGAAACCGCCACTCTATATCAGCCAATTAGTGCAGATAAACGAATTTCATTAAATTTTCAGAATATTAGCATTCCTGCTGTGCTACAAATCTTAGGTGATTTTAAAGGAATAAATATGGTAGTTGGTGGTGATGTCACCAATAATATCACTTTGCGGCTAAATGACATTCCATGGGAACAAGCGTTGAATATAATATTAACAACACAAGGTCTTGATATGCGTCAAAAGGGAAATGTGATGTTTATTGATACTAAGATTGCTTTTGATAAAAAAGACCAGGAGCGAGCACAAAAGCAGCAAATAAAGCAACTTATCGAGCCAATGCATTCAGGCTTGATCTCGTTAAATTATGCCAAGGCGGTGGATATTGCCGCATTAATAAAAGAGAAACAAAGCACATTGCTATCGGAGCGAGGGATTGTAAGTGTGGATGGACGTACAAACTCTATATGGATTCATGATATAGCAAGCAAAATAACTGAAGCAAAGAATTTAATTAAGCAGCTTGATGTGCCCGTGCGTCAAGTGCTCATAGAAGCAAGAATTGTTGAAATGACAAAAGATTTCAGTCAGGACATTGGTATTCGATGGGGTGTCTCCACACCCACCCATTTCAGCGGCTCTCTGGAAGGTGGGAATCAATTGTTATTGAATAAAGATCCCTTTAATGCCGCAGTTGTGCCAATTGCTCAACGTCTGAATCTTGATTTAATAGCCGCTCCAGTTCGAGGATCTAACCCTGCTACTTTAGGGATAGCGCTTGCTAAACTTGGAAATAATATTCTTTTAGATCTTGAGCTTTCAGCCCTGGAAAGTGAGGGCAGAGCGGAATTGGTATCCAGCCCACGATTGATAACCACGAATCAGCAGACAGCATTAATAGAATCAGGTAAAGAAATCCCTTATCAGGAGTCTACATCAAGTGGTGCCACTGCTGTGTCCTTTAAAAAGGCAGTATTAAGTTTGAAGGTAACGCCTCAAATAACTCCTGATAATAAAATTCTTATGGAATTGCAAATCAATCAGGATATCCCCTCTGCTGACACCTTTAATGGAGTGCCTGCAATTATTACCAAAGAAATTCAAACGAATGTATTGGTAAATAATGAGCAGACAATTGTATTAGGCGGAATCTATCGTCGGGATAAAAACAGTTCCATCAAGCGAGTTCCGTTCTTGGGCGATTTGCCGGGTATTGGTTTTTTGTTTCGAAACAAACAAACCATCCTCAGTAATGACGAGCTATTAATTTTTATTACCCCAAAAATCATCAGTAATTCAGCATCGATACCTCTAAGTGGTGAACAAAAAAAGGAATTTTTGAAGAGTAAATAAGTTAATGAATTTATTTAAAAATAATTTTATGGGTTTTAGCGTCTATTCGTTGTAGAATATCAGGCGTAAATTTAGACTTTTATACTATATTTAAGACTAGACGCTACTAAATCTAAAGATTTTAGATATTGCTTGCCCTTTCCAGGCTGTGGTTTTGGTTAAATATATAAAATCGACTAAGACGTTAAACTAATTTGTTGTTATAATAATGTGGTTAATTATGACACTACAGTTAAAGAGGTATGTAAGAAAAAATGAGCATAGTTAAAGTACGAAATATTTTTCTCATAGGGCCCATGGGTGCAGGTAAAAGCACTATAGGTCGTGCTTTGGCAAAGGAGCTCAAATTAGAATTCTTTGACTCGGACGAAGTCATCGAAGAGCGTGCTGGCGCGGATATATCGTGGATCTTTGATATTGAGGGCGAAGAGGGCTTCAGGCGTCGTGAACAGAAAGTGATAGATGAGCTAACCCAAAAGTCGAATATTGTCTTGGCAACGGGTGGTGGCGTAGTAATTACCCCTGAAAACAGAAATGCATTAGCCGGTAGAGGAACCGTAATATATTTAAAAACTTCTCTACAACAACAATTCGAACGCACGAAACGGGATACCAAGCGGCCGTTGTTGCAAACCGAAGACCTTGAAGGACGATTAGAGCTACTTCGCGATGAGCGGGAGCCCTTTTATGATGAGCTTGCTGATGTCAGTTTTGAGACAGATAAACTAACCGTTAAAGCAGTAGCTAATAACATAATCAAATATATTTATGGCGAAGCTTGAGCTCTATGCGCAGGTTGAGGTTTCCTTTCCGGATAATCAATACTCGATAAACATCTGTCGCAATGGTTTGACCGACCCAGGCATGCTTAAGCATCTGGTGCCTGGAAAACAGGTATTGATAGTGACTAATCAAACTATTGCCCCTCATTACATGCATCACTTGCAGAATGCCTATGCTGATCTTCAATGTGATGCAGTAATTTTGCCTGACGGTGAGGAATATAAAAACCAATATAGTTTACATACTATATATGATGCCTTGATTCAAAAAAGGCATCATAGAGACACAACATTAATTGCATTGGGTGGAGGTGTGGTTGGTGATATTACCGGTTTTGCAGCATCCACTTTTCAGCGAGGAGCCCGTTATATTCAAATCCCAACGACCCTGTTAGCTCAGGTTGATGCTTCGGTGGGTGGCAAAACTGCAATTAATCATCCATTGGGTAAAAATTTAATTGGCAGTTTTTATCAACCCCAAGCTGTATTAATTGATTTAAATACATTAAATACCTTACCGGAGAGAGAGTTTCGTGCGGGCCTTGCAGAGATAATTAAATATGGTTTATTAACGGGCGGTGATTTTTTAAGTCAATTACGTGATGAGTTAAGGCAGGGTATCAATGCTCAAAGTGCGCAATTGCCTAATCTGATAGCCCAATGCTGTAGTATAAAAGCTCAATATGTAATCAGCGATGAAAAAGAACACGGCGCACGAGCTTTATTAAATTTAGGTCATACTTTTGCTCATGCATTGGAAGCGTATACTCACTACAAACGATGGTTACATGGAGAGGCGGTTGCAATTGGTTTGTTCTGTGCTGCAGTGTTATCTGGTATTATCGGTTTACTAGATACTTCCGTGATTAATGATATTGAACAAATGCTTAGTGACGCAGGTTTGCCTCATAAAATCCCTGCAGATATCAATTTAAATGAGCTTAGGGATTTAATGAGTCTG
The DNA here is from genome assembly GCA_030694525.1 of Legionella sp. Classification (GTDB taxonomy): domain Bacteria; phylum Pseudomonadota; class Gammaproteobacteria; order Legionellales; family Legionellaceae; genus Legionella. Next base: position 4,071 of record JAUXYG010000027.1, read on the forward strand.
GATAAAAAAATAAAAAATAATTGTTTACGCTTTGTGGTGATTAGAACACCGGGCGATTGTTACCTTGATAGCAAGGTAACGGAAGATTGTCTTTTTCAAGCACTTAATAAAGCGGTAGAAGGAGAGTAATAAATGACTTATGATACCACAGCCACGCCTGCATCAGAGGCAGCTCCCGCACCAAAAATTTTATTTAAACCCGCTTCCTGGACTTCTAAAATTGATTTTATCAATCATTTAATTTTATTTAATAATGTGTTGATAACGGTAGTATCGGAAAAAGAAGGAGGTAAAACTTCTTTTGGAGCTCTGTTACAAAATAATTTGGATCAACAAGTTAAATCAGTCTCTATTGCAGTAAATACTCCATGTGATCGTGAAGAACTAATTAACTCGGTCGCCGCCCAGCTACATCTTAATCATAACCTGGAAACTGATGTTGCATCGATAGTTGCTCAGGTAAATGAGCGTAAAGCCCATGTGGTTCTAATCATAGATGACGCACAGAATCTGCCAGAAGCATTTTTAAAAGAACTAATTCAGGCCTTGAAAAATCAAGGTGATTTTGGCTTTTTTCATTTATGTTTTATAGCTGACTATACTTTGGTGGCGACTTTAAATACTCTTTTTGGTGAACCGCTTGGTAACTTACTTCACACCATTGAACTTGGGGCAATGAGTGAGAGCGAAACACGCACTTATGTGTTGCAAAGTGCATTGGCTGGAAGATTAGGTAATAAGCCAATTAGTGAGAACCAATTTAAACAGTTCTATCAGGCAACTAAAGGTAATTTATCTAAAATTAATGCAGGACTTGAATCGTTTTTGCTCCAGTCTAATAAACCCATGAAGCCGAATCGTTTATTCACCTTGCAACGGGTTAATATGGCAATAAGCGCCGTATTGATTTCAGGAATGTCCTATATGTATTTTAACAGTGTTTATTTGACTAATAAATTTCCTGAAATTGCCCAAATTACATCCTTACCCCCGGTGGAGCAATTATTAGATAAAGTCAATACGGCTCAAAATGTTCAAAATTTGGAAAGTAAGATTGCATCGTGGCAGGATTCATCTACAGTTCAGTTTGTTGAGTATGCCTTGCCTAAAAAGCAAACTTTGGATCTTGAACTTGAAGACCAAGATCAGATCAATACGGTCGCTATAGTAGATAAAGTTCTTGTGATCCCTACTTTAAAAACCAAATCATTACCTGCATCGCCACCATCAACAGCTCCTGAACCCGTGCAAGAATCTCAATTAGTTAAAGTTGAAGGATTAGTTGGCCAAATTATTGATAAGAGCGGGAAGGCTAATAAGTACACCATTCAGTTGGTCGCAAGTCATAACATTGCTGATATACACCGCTTTCAACAAAGCCATAAATTACTGACTCAAACGACAGTAAGACATTTTACTAACGCAAAAGGTAATTGGTACATTTTGACTTTGGGTGAATATCAGGACAGGAAGAGTGCCCAGAACGAGGCAAGTAAACTTCCAGTTGATTTAGCGAGACTGGGTCCCTGGGTAAGAGCTACTTCTGGACTGGATAATATAGCTTAATCAACCAAACAAGCATATTCTGTGCGATCACACGTGTGCATTTAATGGTGTTGAAAGCACAGATATTTTTTTGTATTTTTTTGCCCAGCTTATATATCCAATTATTGCCATAATTGTATAAATAAGCATTAACGCGGAATGGATGGGTAAATTTTTCCCTAGATACATTGATGCATAAAAAATATCTGTTACACCCCATATTATCCAGGTAAAGATAATTTTATAACACATCAACCATTGCGCCATAAGACTTAAAGTAGTTGTAGTTGCATCCATGAGCGCCACGTTGGAATTTGTATAAGTACGTAATATATAGAATATCAATAAAAAGATAATGGTAAACACCGTAGTTAATCCAACCCACTGTTTCATACTAAAATTGCCTAAAGAATCTGGAGATGGATAATCACTATTAACGGTGCGCCATTTATGTAAGCCATACAGCATGCTTGAGAAATACACAATTTCCAGTGCCATATCGCCGTAGATTCCTTTTTGCCAATAAAGCCATCCATTGACTAATGTGGCAATAATTCCAACCACCCATGCTTTGTTATTTAGACGGATAAAATAGTAGGTTGATAATAGCGACACTAACGCGCCAAACAAATCAAAGAACATTACAAAATCCTGGAAAATGATATTTTTAAATTTTAAAAAAATCATTATATACTCTTTCTGGGAAATTAGGCTTATATCTGCTAATCTTTAACTTGGAGCGCGGGAATTTTAAGGAGAAAATGATGTATAAAAAGGTATTGTTTGCCACGGATTTTGATGAAGTTGGGGTCAAAGCCGCACAAAAAGCAAAAAAAATTGCAGATGAAAACAAAGCTGATTTAATTTTAGTTCACGTGGTTGAACCGATACCTGCTTACGCATACCCGGGATTTGCCGGATTTGCAGAAGTAGAGTTATCGATTAGAGAGCAAGCTGAAAAGGAATTGGATGATCTGGCTGATAAATTGGGTGTCGATGCGAAGCATCGCTTTATCGAATTTGGATCTACCAAAAATGAAATATTGCGCGTAGCCAAAGAGCATAAAATTGACCTTATAGTAACCGGAAGCCATGGAAAGCATGGTTTATCACTGTTATTAGGATCAACAGCAAATGCCATTTTACATGGTGCGGAATGCGATGTATTAATTGTTAGACCTAAAATAAAATCATAAAAATAAAGCCTGCATGGTTTTTTTCTGATTTTAAATATACCTATATTAGGGCTCTTATAAAAAAAAGTACCTTATTGAGATCGTCTTTAAAATGGAGTATTTTCAAATAAGCTATGCACTTATCACGTAAATCTCATGACTTTGGCTATGCTAAATCAAGATTCCTGGATCCCTCGGTCAAGCCGAGGGACGTAGGGTGTGTGGTCCTTGTTTTTTATTCTTACTTTTTATTCTAAATTTAGCCTTGCTTTAATTGATTTTAGTGGGCTGCTCTGTGGTGAATTTTTTATGACTTCTATATGTCTTTCCTTTGGGTCTATTAGGGAATGCTGGGATTAATTGAGAGGTTGATAAAATAGCCTACGTTCCTCGGCTGTTCGAAGGGGTCAATATTGGGATGAAATTGAGGGTTTTATAAAATAGCCTACATCCCTCGGCTGTTCGAAGGGATCAATGTGGGATGAATTGAGAGTTTTATAAAATAGCCTACGTCCCTCGGCTGTTCGAAGGGGACAATGTTGGGATGAATTGAGAGTTTTATAAAATAGCCTACATCCCTCGGCTTGTCCGAGGGATCCAGGGATCTTCTTTCCATGTGAAATTTATTTTTTATTTATAGTTGTGATCTTGTGCTATATCTCACGAGAACTAGTTTAGCAAGACGCTCTGAAGTAGATTATAACAAAAAAAAATCTGCAATATTTCTCAATAGAACAGAAAACCAGTATACTGATGGTTTTGATTAAACCTGAAAATTTATTAATGAAACTGATTCGTGGCACCCAACTTAATGCCGAATTTACTAATGGAACTGTAGCTACTATAGGCAATTTTGATGGGGTACATCTGGGACACCAAAATTTGCTTCGGGTACTTAAAAACAAATCAAGGCAAAAGGGGGTACCGTTAGTTGTGATTTTGTTTGAACCGCAACCACGCGAATACCTCCAGAAAGAACACGCTCCTGCACGCATTTCAAGTCTTCGAGAAAAGCTTGATGTGCTGAAAAAATGTGATGTAAATTATGTATATTGCATTAAATTTGATCATATAATGGCACAGACAAATGCTTCTGTTTTTGCTAAAGAATATCTTTTTCATCATTTACGAGTTAAATATCTTTTAATTGGTGAAGATTTTCGATTTGGAATGAATAGAGAGGGAAATGTTGAATTACTTCGTCAAATAGGCGCCAATAATTGTTGTGACGTTGTGACTTTTTCTGATTTTTGTATCGAAAATGAACGTGTAAGTTCTACTAAAATTAGAGAAGCGCTAAAATTGGGGCATCTCGATGTTGCAAAACGTCTTTTAGGGAGAGATTACAGCATGTGTGGTCGCGTCATACATGGAGATGGACGAGGACGTCAATGGGGTATTCCGACAGCGAATTTAAGTCTACATCGTTTGGAAATTCCTTTAACTGGAGTATTCGCGGTTGAGGTGACGATATCCTCAAAAAAAGCTTTTGGGGTGGCTAATATTGGTAAAAGACCGACCGTGGATGGAACACGAAACGTCCTGGAAGTTCACCTCTTTGATTTTGATTATTCAATATACGGTGAATTAATGCAGGTGAATTTCTTGCACAAAATACGCGATGAGGTTAAATTCACCACAATAGATGCTTTGATAACCCAGATCCACCATGATATTTCGGCGGCTAAGAACTTTTTAAATTTGCGAATAGTCTAATAACCGTCAAGAACTTAACGATTTAGCAGAGTAGGCACCTTATGGCAGAATATAAAGACACATTGAATCTTCCCAATACATCTTTTCCGATGAAGGCCAGTTTAGCGATACGAGAGCCAGAGATGCTGGCTAATTGGCAAGCCATGGGAATATATGAGCAAATCCGTAAAGCACGTGCGGGTAAGAAAAAATTTATCCTGCATGATGGCCCTCCTTATGCGAACGGAAATTTACATTGTGGTCATGCTTTAAACAAAATTCTGAAAGACATTATTGTAAAATCAAAATCTTTGAGTGGATATGATGCGCCTTTTGTTCCTGGTTGGGATTGTCATGGTTTACCTATTGAATTAAATGTTGAAAAGAAAGTAGGCAAAGCTGGAGTAAAGATCAGTGCACGGGAGTTTCGATCTAAATGTCGTGAATATGCCGCCAGTCAGATTGATATTCAACGTCAGGAATTTCAACGGTTAGGGGTTCTGGGCGATTGGTATAATCCTTACATCACTATGGATTTCAGTTATGAAGCCAATATAATCCGAGCGCTTGGTCTGATGATAAAGAACGGACATTTGCAACAAGGATTCAAGCCAGTGCATTGGTGTATTGATTGTGGTTCCGCGTTGGCTGAAGCAGAGGTCGACTATGAAGAAAAAACATCTCCTTCAATCGATGTAGCATTTGCCGCAGTTAATCCTGAATCATTTATTAAATGCTTTGATTCAGGTATAACAGTAAAACCTTTGAGTGTTCCAATTTGGACTACCACTCCTTGGACCTTGCCAGCAAATGAGGCGGTCAGCTTAAATCCTGATATTGATTATTCGTTAGTTGATGCAGGCGAAAACTATTTAATTATTGCCACCGATCTGGTGGAACAAGTGATGGTTAGGTATGGGGTAAGCTCCTATAAAACCTGTGGAATAGCAAAAGGGAAGGCTTTTGAACATATGCCCTTACACCATCCGTTTTATGATCGAACCGTTCCCGTCATTCTGGGGCAACATGTGACCACAGAGTCTGGAACTGGAAACGTGCATACCGCACCTGCCCATGGGCCTGACGATTATTTAGTTGGCAAAGCTTATAACTTACCCTTGGTTAATCCGGTTAAAGCAAATGGTTGTTTTACTGAAGACGTACCGATGTTTGCAGGCCTTTCTGTTTTGAAAGCGAATGAACCTATTATCGCCTTACTGGCTGAAAAAGGCGTTTTGTTAGCCAAAGAGATGATTCGACACAGTTATCCTCATTGCTGGCGTCATAAATCTCCAATGATATTCTTAGCCACCCCACAGTGGTTTATTGCAATGGATAAAAATAATTTACGTCATGCGATAATGAAAGAGATCGGCACGGTTAACTGGGTACCCGATTGGGGTAAAGCACGTATAAGTAATATGGTTGAAAATAGGCCGGACTGGTGTATATCGCGTCAAAGAGCTTGGGGCACACCAATGCCTTTATTCGTTCATAGTCAGACTCGCGAACTTCATCCAAATACTTTAGAAATTATTGAAAAGGTTGCCTGTTTAATTGAAAAATCAGGTATTGATGCATGGTTTGAACTGGATGTGAATGAGTTGTTAGGTGCAGATGCACCACTTTACGATAAAGTGAACGATACAATGGATGTCTGGCTAGATTCTGGTGTATCTCATTTTAGTGTTTTAAGACAAAATAAAGAGTTAGGATTTCCTGCAGATGTTTATTTTGAAGGTTCCGATCAACATCGCGGCTGGTTTAATTCCTCATTAACTACTTCTGTTGCAATGTATGGTGTAGCTCCTTATAAAACAGTTTTGACTCATGGGTATACTGTTGATGCTGAAGGTAAAAAACTTTCCAAATCTAAAGGGAATTATGTATCTCTTGATAAACTGATTAATCAGCACGGAGCTGATATTTTACGTTTATGGGTTGCATCGACTGATTACCGTCATGAAGTCAGTATTTCGGATGAGATTATCAAACGTAATGCAGATGCTTATCGAAGAATTCGTAATACAGCCCGATTCCTATTGGCAAACCTATGTGATTTTGAACCACAACAAGGTGTTGCGCTTGATGAACTACTTGAATTGGATAAATGGGCATTAAAACGATGCCAATTATTACAAGATGAAATAATTACGGCTTATGAGCAATATCAATTTCACGTAATATACCAGAAAATTCATAATTTCTGTGCCGTGGATATGGGTAGTTTTTATCTTGATTTGATTAAAGACAGACAATACACAACGGCCAAAGAAAGCTTGGCCAGACGTTCTTGTCAAACAGCTATGTACCATATCGTTCAGGCGTTTACTCTATGGCTTGCTCCCATTTTATCGTTTACCGCTGAGGAAATTTGGCAAACGATACCGGGACATAAAGTCGAGTCAATATTCATTGAACAGTGGTATACAGCATGGCCTGCTATAGATAATGTAAACATGGAAGACTGGAGTCAACTGCATCTCATTCGAGATGAAGTAAACAAAGCCTTGGAAGAAACAAGACAAAAAGGTGATATCGGCTCAGCGCTTGGGGCAGATGTAACTTTATATGCTGATCCCAAGGTATTACCAAAATTAAGCCGTTTAGGGGAAGAACTTCGATTCCTGTTAATTACGTCGGGTGCTCATGCAATTCCGATGGCAGAGATACCCTCAGGAATAGCGCTCTCTGAGTACGGTGTGGGTATTAAAGTTGCTGCAAGCTCTTATGAGAAATGCGCTCGATGTTGGCATAGAAGGTCAGACGTTGGATCGGATAGCAGTCATCCCGAGCTATGCCTGCGTTGTGTTGGTAATATTAGTGGACAAGATGAAGTGAGACACTTTATATGAAAAAATGGTATTGGTTTATAATTAGCGTTACTGTAATAATCGCGGATCAGATAAGTAAATACTGGGCTGAGATATCATTGATTCCTTATAAACCAATGCCGGTAGTTCCCATGTTAAACTTAACTTTGGCATATAATACAGGGGCTGCGTTTAGTTTTTTAAGTGGTGCTGGCGACTGGCATCGATGGTTTTTTACAGCTTTTAGTTTATTAGTCAGTATTATATTAGTCATTTGGTTATGGCGAACTCCTTCTCAGGCTCGGTTACAGTTGGCTGGGATTAGTCTTATTTTAGGTGGGGCAATAGGTAATTTGATTGATCGTGGTTGGCATGGGTACGTGATTGATTTTGTTGATGTTTATTATCAATACCATCATTTTGCCACATTTAATTTAGCGGATAGTGCTATTTGTTTAGGCGCAATGATACTGGTGCTGGATTTAATTATTAATCGTGAATCGACTTAATTTCTTTTCGTATAAATGACCAAAGCCACACTGAGGTGGCTTTGCAGCTGACAGTTTTGACACGAATGTCAAATCACGTCTACATCTTAATTATAGCCTAAATGCCCATTTTGTCAAAAATTAAGCCATATGTTCGGTGTGCACTTTATTTAATATTTAGAATACCGTTTTAAATGGATTTCATTAAACAGTGATATCCGAGACAAGGGCATTCAGTTGTTTTATACCAGGGTTTAAAACACTTACCGCAGATACTGTCGATACACTTAGAAAGTCCTCTGACTCATCCCAAGATACATCGCATGGATAGAGTTTTAGATTGGGTAGGCATTTATTTAGTGTTTTACAAAAGGCTAATTCAGCTGGATAAGGGCGTACATGAGAATAACCAAGACTCATCGCAGCCATCGCTTCTGAAACTGTGGCTACTCCGGGCATGAAATTCATCGAATAGATAGTGGCAGTTTGAGCTATTGCAGGCAAAAAGCCGGGACTGGAAACGAAATGGACATTGGCTTGATAACAATTTTCTAATTGTTGCGCATCGATAATGCCGAATGCCCCAATTTTTAAAGCAGGGAATTGCGTCATTAATTTGCTTAATAATTCTTGATCCGACGAGTTGATTTCAACAAGATTTAATCCGGCTTTTATAATTTCTTCTAATCTGTCAAATAAAAAGTCATTAACATCCAGTGATACTATGAGTGATTGATTGCCAAGTACTTTACCCAAACTCATAAAAGAAATCCTCTACGCGATCATTTTATTCATGTTAAAAGACTTGGATTAGCATAGCAAGAGTAACTTTTTTAATTTTTGAAATGGTGCCTGAATTGAACATAAGTATAAACTGCAGCCCAATTGCAGTTTATACTTCTTACTAAAAATTAAGATCGCTTATAGGGACTTGGATTCATATTGAAGGGAGTTAATTCAATTTCCCGATTAGTCTCATGATTCGTTTGCTTCGCTAACTCTGAAGGGTTTTGTATTTTAGTTACAGCAGGGTTAGTGGCGTCAATTCCGAATCGTTCCATATAGGTCAGGATAGATTGCATGGTTTGAAAGGGTATAGGACCTGATCTGGGAATATTTCGTAATATACTTTTATGTTCCTCACTCTGGGGAAGCGCATTCAACAAGGGTTCCAAATCTTTAAAATAAACTTCTGCCTTGCTTTTTATCTCATTAAGTTTGGTCCGATAGTATGCCGTTACCGGTGCCTGATTTAAAGCATGACGATTGCTTGTAGTAATAGAAGTGGATGCAGGCTTTGGAATTGTCTGAGATAGCTGAGGCGAGTTTAATAGTGCATTCGCAGTAGCTATGTTTGATTCCAAAACAATTCTATGATTATCCAAAGACCGTAATTCTTCAATGTTGTTAGCAACTTTGGAACGTACCGTTACAACTTTTTCATCATGCATGGAGTGCTCCGCATCTTTGTGATAATGAATAATTTTCTTAACGGTCATGAGGTCCTGTTTCGTGTGCTCATATTCTTTTTGTGCCTGATGCATAAGCTCGAGACTTTCTTTGACGCTATTCCAATCTTGTCCTGGTTTTAACAAGTACAGCTTATCATTTTCTTTAATAACTTTAGTGGTGTTTTGGCGTGCCATTTCATATTGACGTTTGGCAAGTCCTGGATTCGAATTGATTAAGTTGGAATCCTGCCCCGATTTCAAAAGAAACATATCATCTTTTATTCTGACAATCGTTTCATCTTTTTGTTTGATGTTAAAAATAAATGCTGCCTTTTTAAAAGATGTAACCATTTGTCCTTCTTCGTCTACATATATTTTTTCGCCATTCATTACTGCTTTACGGTCATGATAATTTGCAAGTTTTAGATTTAAGGCATTGTGAGCATTTTTAAATGCTAAAGTTTCAGCATTTTCTTCCTCAATTTCGAAAAGTTTTTCAACCTGAGCATTCATTTCTTCAGTGAGCTTCGAAATTCTCTCATCTATTTCAACCTCGGTTAACTCTTCTTCTTCAGGTTGTTCAAAGTCGTTGATTGCTTCTTCAAAAGTATCATATTTTTCTTCAAGTGATTTACCTTGTTCTGTTAGCCTGGATTCTTCTTTTTTAAGTTCTTCCTGCTCTTGTTGCAAAGCGGCTCTTCTGGTATCTACTGCCTGGAGGGCTCGCTCATAATTCGCTATCGTTTCTCTTAAGGTGACTCTGTTGTCGTTTGAGGAGGGGCGTGATGAAGGTTGAGAGCCTGCATTTTCTATTGCCCTTTGATTTTGTTGCTGAATTAAATCTCTAATTTGTTCTGATGCATGAGTCTCTTTATTCAGATACCATAAAAATAAAAGGGCTAATAAGCGATGAATTAAAAGTGAATGTTCCAAATGCATGAGTTGCTGACGCTTTTCAAGCGCTTTTTCTTCTGCGAGTTGTGCACCCATTTCAGCGATTACCGTTTCACCGGCAGGGGATCTTAGAAAACGAATAACATCCTGTGGCGTTTTTAATCCAAAGCGACTTAATTCAGCAGTAGTGGGTGCATCCAGATTATTTCTTTCAGGTTCAAAAATTGATTTTGCCCATTGATCTAAAGAATTGGCTGGAGACTCCATTTTTTCTTCTTTGATATGAACTGAACCTGTTTTAGCAGATGAAATATTCTCTACTAAAGACTCTTTTCTATCGAAAGACGGGTGTTCTCCTAATATATCAGTCTTTGTATCAACATTTAATCCAGAAGATTGATCTTGATCTTTAGATATAGGCATTTTTGGTTCCTGTTGTTTCAATTAAGTTAATTATACACAACATTGATTAATATTGCATCATATTTGAGTGGGGTGAGATGGCTCATGATAGATTCAAGTTTAATGGATTGCAACTTTGATTATTTTCTTAATTATAAGATATTTTAAGAGGACCTATGTCAGGTTCCTCTAACTTGGATGGCTTAGTAAATAGGGGAGCAAATTGATGGTGTCCCGATTGTATATCCATTTTGCCTGCTGACGGAGATGCATTTAACAAGTGATTTATTAAACAATGGCTTGAACTATGGTGTCCAATTAATTCATAGCGCTGAAGATTTGTTAAGTAGTATTGCTCATCCGTTCCAATTTTATGGGTTAATGTATCTTCCAATTTAAATGCCCAATCATATAAACCTCGACGCATTACCTCGATAAAGGACAGGATATGCTGTTTGATCTTTCCTGCTTTATTATCTATTGAATTTACTGTTTGATCCATCGCTTTTGCTGTCAGTTTAAACAGCTCTCCTAAAGATTTATCCCAAAAAAAACCTAAAGAGTAGAAGAAATAACCAGTGATATAAGCACTAATACGAACTATTGGACTCGAAACCGTTAATATAATCCGGGTCAATAAAGACAATATATCAATGGTAGGAAGAAGAATAATATTTTTCATCAGTTGAAGGGGAAACAAAATAATTCGAAAAAAATTGAAGAAGACATTCAGTGGCAAAATATTAGAATATGAGCCAAATGGGGAGATGAAGCCATATAAAGGGGACAAGGTAAACTCAGAGATGAAATTTGTTTTGGAGGGTCTTACCGAGAAATCAATAAGCCCTTGACCCAGCGTTTGAATAGCGGCAAGGATTGAGAGAGACTTAATGATAGTACTTGTAGCTCCTCTGAATGGCACATGAAGTAGCAGGGAGCTTACTTCAATAAATGGTATCGTGAGGAGGGCGAGTGAAAAATCAGTTAAGGCTGCGACGATTTGAATGCCTATTTTTTTAAATAAAGTACCACTTTTTTTTAATCCACTAAGAAGTCCATGACGATATCCGTAAAAATATCCTTCCACGAGCGGCCCTAGTAAAAACTTTCCTAAAATCAGAGCGCTTTTGCAAATCCATTTACAGGTTCCTATAAGCCAGTCTTCTCCAGGATGCATTATGGTATCATAGAGTGCAGCCCCGCCTTTACCGCCAATTGCAGCATAACTGCAATATGGGAAATCCCCTATTTCATGTTTTAAAAAAGGTATCATTTGGTTCAGCCCATAGCCCAGACTCATTGCGAGTGCTGCAATGATTGCGATCTCTGCTGGATTGTCTTTTAAAGCGCTAATAGCATCGAGAATAAATTCATCTAGATTTCCACCTGTTATGGTAGCCTGCCAGAGAGCCGCGGAAGCAGAGAGCGCTTCTGATATAGTACCGTGGCTCATGAAACGTGCTAATTTTTGAGTCGGCTCGATTCCCGAAATTAAACCGTTTAGATGTAATTTAGTCAGTACTGAGGTTAATAATTCTGGAGCAAGAACCGCTCCAGCCCCAAACATATAAGCAGCCATGGCTAAAGTACCAAGCAATGGGTTTTTTTCACTGCTGTCGATAAAAAATGCGCCTACATGACGTATTATTCCTAAGATGCGGTGTAACGGATTATCATAAGGAGGAGGCCCTGGCAGATGCTTCGCCTGAGCAATTATAAAAGGGCTATTGATAAGTTGTTCTTTGATAAATTCTTCTATGGTTTGACCATTGGGTAAGAAACCTTTGCTTTTTAAAGCTTCATTCAATGAGTATCTTGTTTTGGATTTAATATGAGTCTGAACCTCGTCAGAACATTTAATTTTACTGTTGTGAGAGGCATGAATATGATTTAAAAAATCCTGATGTAATTCTTCGGTTAGAAAATGGTGCATGTTGTGATAAAAATTTTTAAAAAAGGAGGGTATGCGTGAAATAAACGCTTTAAATTGCAACGCAAAACGTTCCGGCAAATAAAGATGACGTTTCGTTAACTGGCTAAGAGAATAAAGATCATCACCTTCGGGCAAGGGATAATATAAAGTATCTTTGATAAAAAAATTAATACGTATCAATTGGTTATCCATTCGAATCAGGAGTGCATGTTGATCAGAAAGGATAGCCCACGCTCCATTTTGTTTCGCAGCAAGTGTTTTTTCCGCCTCTTTTAAATTATTCGACAGGTGTGGTTTTATCTCGGGTGTAAAATTAAGTGCTATTTCATTTAAATTGTTGAATCCCTTTTGGGCAAGACCTTTGAGCGTATAATAAGGACTAATTCTGGTAATCGATACCCCGTTAGTGAGACGGTGGACGTGAGTCACATGATTGGTCTTTTTTTTATGAGCCAGATAATTAATCCAGTCCTGGCTATCTCGCCATAACTGAGTAATAAAGGACTCGACTTTTTCAAAACGACTGGCTGGAAGATTTGTTAGTTTCGCAGGAGGATTTAATTGATAATAGTGACAAATAATTTGCAACGATTCATCTAATTGCGTACTGTCGTGCCCAATGTGTAATTCACTATCCCATATGAAACAAGGTTTGTTGCGGTTGGAGGTATGACATTTTGTAAAATCCATTTGATCCTGTCGCGCAACTGGAAAAACACGATTAAATGAATAGTGTTGTGCCGTTTTATAGGCATCGTATAAAACTTTACCAAAACTTCCTTCAGAAATAAGAGGGTTATTGGCAAGGGTCCGGTTTAGATCCCTACAGTTATCGATAATTTCAAGAATATTTTGGCGTAGTAGTTCTTGACCATAATAATCCGTATTGTTTAAAGAGCGCTCTTTTTTCAAAAGCAAATGAAGTGCTTTAATAGCTAACTGTGCCTGATGTAATTTATCATATTGGGCACCATTGAGTGGTTGTTTGTAATTTCGGGCTCGTGTTATATATCGGTTTAGCGTATTTATGGTGTCCGCCACCAGCGATGAATAGCGTGTACCCGGTAATAATTTTAATAATTGGGCATCGTAGGTGAGCAGAAGAAGCTGTACGTTCTTTTTATTATGATTTGCAATTAAACGGAGGCTATCACCCTTTGGTAAAAGATACTCCATATCATAATGACCATAAATAACAGTTCCGGCTTCATTACTAAATACACTTCCAGTAATGCTGAACATTTCTTCATGATGATAAGGATGGACTCTTAAGGGTATTATGACTTGGGTTTGGCCATTTGTTTTTATATAGTCAGGCATAAAATCCATTTTTGTTCATATACTATACAGAGTACCTGAGAATAATAGTGATTGGCAAGTAGGCTTATTTGATTTTTTTAGGCGTCAATACAACTGGAAGTTTTAGTGCTCGACTGATAAAATGTTTTAAAAATAAACAGGAATTAATTAATGACAAGTTATTGTGGATATATTGCCTTAGTCGGAAGACCCAATGTAGGGAAATCAACTCTCTTAAATCATATTTTAGAGCAAAAATTAAGTATTACCTCAAAAAAACCGCAAACCACGCGGCACAGTATCAACGGAATTAAAACCGATGGGGATTACCAGTACGTTTATGTTGACACCCCCGGAATTCATCAAGGCAATAAAAAAGCAATGAATCGAATGATGAATAAAACGGCAATTAGTGTGTTGCGTGACGTCGATGTCGTTGCCTTTATCGTTGATGGAACGCATTGGGAAGATGAGGATGAATATGTCTTAAGTCTTATTAAACAATCTGAAGTTCCATGCGTTTTGGTCGTTAATAAGGTGGACAAGATAGTTGATAAATCGCAAATGCTTCCCTGGATTGAAGAAATCAGTAAACGTCATCATTTTGAGGCAATTATTCCGATTTCTGCAAAAACTGGAGTACAGGTTGATGAGCTTCAGGCCAAGCTAGTGAATTATCTCCCAGAAGGGCCTCATTTATTTCCAGACGACCAGTTTACAGATCGCTCGACTAAGTTTCTTTGTGCTGAATTATTGCGAGAAAAAATCTTTCGCTTTTGTGGTCAGGAATTGCCTTATTCTGTTACTGTAGACATTGAATCTTACAAAGATGAGGGCAATCTGGTGCGGATTCATGCGTTGATTTTGGTAGAAAAAGACAGTCATAAACGAATGGTAATTGGCGAAAAAGGGCAAAAATTAAAAGAAATGGCTACCAGTGCACGTTTGGATATGGAAAAGATGCTCGATAAAAAAGTATTTTTACAATGCTGGTGTAAAGTGAAATCCGGATGGGCGGATGATGAGCGCATATTAAAGCAATTAGGTTATGACTAAATCAATTCAAGCCTGGGTTATTTATAAACAATGGTCTGGAGATACCAGTGCCAGAGTTCATTTTTTTACCCCCGATTTAGGCTTGGTTGAATGTCTTTGCAAAGGAGGACGAACTCCTAAAAAGCAGTCTCTTTTGCAAGCATTTACCCCGTTATGGATTGGTATGGATGAGCGACATGGCCGTTATTATGCGCAAAGCATTGAAACCCAATCACCTATGCTTCCTCTAACGGGCACCTCTTTATTTTCAGGATTGTATATCAATGAATTACTTTATTACGCATTAAGCCCTTTATTAAGTGAACCTGAATTATTTCAAGCCTATATATTTACTTTAAATGGACTGGCATCTACCCAGGATAGGTTTTCAGTAGAATCTTTATTGCGTCGGTTTGAATGGGCCTTATTAAATGCTTGTGGTCATTGTTTTTCATTAACTCATGAGGCGCGAAGTGATAATCTCATTGAGATAAATTCTTGCTATCATTTTATTGCGGGTGAGGGATTTGTTCTTGCCGAAAAAGGAATTCCGGGAGAGCATCTTCTTGCATTAGCTGTCGATGACTTGAGCGATGCTGCATTTCTTAAATCTGCAAAAATAATTATGCGCCAGGCTATAGACTTTTTACTGGGCGGGAAAGACATTAAAGCAAGAGCTCTGTATCTAAGTTAATCACTCCTATTTTCTAATTTTAAATTATGTCCTCGTATTATTCTAATTGATCATTTATATTATTGAAAAACTTAAGTATTGTGTTATTACTATGTCAAAAGGAACTCCTCTAGTTGTAAATTTTGAGATAATTTTTAAGGGATTAATATGTTCAAATCACACTATTTGGAAAAGAAAAAATTAATAAAGCACGTTGATGAAGAAATGGATTCCAGGTTTCTGGATTTACAGCTGCGCTTAAAAAAAGTTCATGTCCAATTGATTGAGATTGGTCGAGGAATTTATTATCTTGAAGAATTTTTTAAGAATTATAAAGAAATTATTAATTATCAATATGATAAAGATTCAGAAATTAATAATAATTTCCAAGCTTTAATAGTAACCAAATTTATGAAATCACCACTTGCCAGATTTGTTTGGGATAATGCCTCATATAAAGAGGAATATAGTCCTTTTTTTATGATTCAGATTGAGGCATCCGAGCAGTGTTTAAAGGATTTGAATCAAATAAAAGAGGAATACATAACGTTTAGCAATGATATGTTAAAACAGGATAAGTACAAAAATTACTCCCTGGGCCATAGTGATTTTTTAGAGCAGTTGAAAGAGGTTACCGATAAAAATAAGCGTTTCCTTAAATTTATAAAACAACAAGAAATTAGTAAATATTTCGAAATAATTAAGGAACTGCTTAAAAAACAGGAAATTAAAGGTGCTGAGACTAAAATAGAACTCAATATAAAAGCTCATATTAATAAAAGCACAAAGGCAAAATTAAAAAAAATTAATGACATTGAATCTGGAATTGCTACAGGGAAATTTTATTTTATAATTGAGAACATACTGCCATCATTATTGAGGTTTCTTCATAAATCAGTGTCTCACAAAGAACTTGAATTTTTATTTGAAAATATGATTGAAGTACTTAAAGTGATTCATTTAACGATAAAAAAATATCGAGCATATCTTAAAGACCCCATATTTGAAAAGAAAGAACTATTCTTTGAAGAGATGAATCAGTTGCCGACGGTTTTATCAAATTTCATGGTTGGTATCAAAAATTCATTACTTCAATTTCAGTACGCAAAAAAACTTGTTTTAAATCAATTAGAAAATTTAGTCGCTGAACTCAGCCATGAGGGCTTTTTTAATCAGGAAGAATCATATAATGAAATTATTCGAGGTTTAAGAGTTATAGTAGACCGAAATAAAATGGAATTAATTCCGGTAAATATTTTAAAATTTAAACATCATCTTTTTTTCTGTGGCGATCATATTTTAAATCATTTCATATTTTTAAGAGGTTTGGGTAAAGAAGTGAAACTGGAATTACATGCACGTAAATCCAAACTTAAAGAAGAAAAAAAAATTCATGTTATAGAACAAATAATACAGTTAATAGATGGAATATCTGCTAATGCAGATATTATTTGCGGTGATGGAATTATTAGATATTCTGATGCTTCATTCAAAAATCATTTTAGGAGTATAGATAAGATAGAAAATACAAAAATGTTACCCAATGTTAAAAATTTGCAAGTCTACTTAAAGCACATAAAGAAACTTTATTTGATACTTGAACTTTATGATGATGCGTTTACGTTGGATGATCTGACTGATTTGGCTCATTTATATAAAATGGATTCCAACACAGCAAAATCTATCGATTTACGAATGGAACATTACAGTCAAATTAGAAATTCTATTCTTCCTTTCATATCCGAAATATATTTCGGATTCCCCGTACTTCCAGAAAAAAATAACGTCGTCTCTAAATGCCCACCCCTTGATCCTTTGATGAATAATGAAGCAAATCCCCATGAGAAAAAAAAGAAATCAAAACTTGAAGTGGACACAATAATTCCTGAAGTTAATTTAGATCATTCTTTTACATTACCTAGATCGCAAACATCTCCAGGACGCGCCCTTAAATTGCCCGAAAAATCTGAGTGTAAGGAGCCTAATATAACTGATGCTGTTTCATGTCATCGCTCTGACTCAGACAAGCGAATGATTTATGCTGGCATTCGAACTTTTTCTTTGCGGGCTCTACCTAAGATAAAATCTAATTCTGAAAATAGGAATAACAGTGAAGAACCAGATCAATCAGATATAGATGCTCCCACTAAATTGAAAAGGAATAACAATTTCTAGCAAAAGGAAGAAGAGTCCTGAGACTACGAATTCCGGACTTGGGAAGCTAATAGCAGTTTAGATAGAAGTCTATTATAATCTCTATTTTAGGAATTGATGGTGTATGATGAGTAGAGAAGTGTTGTTAGGCGTAAATATTGATCATGTGGCTACTTTAAGACAAGTTCGAGGTACTCGCTATCCTGACCCGGTCCAGGCAGCTATGGATGCGGAAGAGGCAGGTGCGGATGGCATCACATTACACATGAGGGAAGATTTGCGCCATATACAGGCACGAGATGTGAGGCTTATTAAAGAGGTCTTGCAGACCCGAATGAATCTGGAGTTGGCTGTTACTGATGCAATGCTCGATTTTGCTGAAGAAATAGTACCCGCACACACCTGTCTGGTACCTGAAAAAAGAGAGGAATTAACTACAGAGGGTGGTTTGGATGTATTGACTCATCAAAAATCAGTAGAGCATGCAGTGAAACGCTTGCAGGCATTTGGAAGTGAAGTTTCGTTATTTATTGACCCAGACCTTGATCAGATTAAAGCAGCAAAAGAGGTGGGCGCTCCGGTGATTGAGTTGCATACAGGTTGTTATGCGGATGCAACTACCGTGGAGACTCAGAATTATGAGTTGGAACGAATTAAACGAGCTGCCGAGTATGCAGCCAGTATCAATCTGATTGTTAATGCAGGACATGGGTTAAACTATCATAATGTGAAACCGATAGCTGCTATAAAGGAATTATTAGAGCTCAATATAGGACATGCCATTATTGCACGCGCGCTATTTTGTGGCATGAAAGATGCTGTAAAACATATGCGTCAATTAATGCAGGAAGCGAGACTTTATGTCAACGACTGATATGATTGTTATTCGTATAACCGGTGATTCAGGTGACGGTGTGCAATTGGTGGGGGAGCAATTAACCATCAGTGCCGCGTTGACTGGGAGAGATGTTCGTACATTGCCTGATTTTCCAGCCGAAATAAGAGCACCCGCGGGTACCGTTGCCGGGGTATCAGGTTTTCAGCTTGCTATGGCCGAGCGATCAATTTTTACCGCGGGTGAGTCTCTTGATGTCCTGGTTGCCTTAAATCCTGCCGCTCTAAAAAATTCATTACAACACCTGAATCAAGGTGGCTTATTAATCATTAATGAAGACAGTTATCAGGAAAAAGATTGGCAAAAGGCCGGAATTGATCGAAGCTTTTTAGATAACTGTGCCGAACATTATCATGTGGTCTCTTTTCCCCTGATTTCTCAAACTTTACGAGCGGTTGAGTCATTAGAGTTAACAAAACCACAAGCAACAAAAACCAAGAATTTTTACGTATTGGGTTTGGTCTTATGGCTTTTTGATTTGCCCACTTCCACTTGTCAGGCATTTATTGCGAAAAAATTTAAAGCAAATGAAGTGATTGCCAAAGCCAACGAGTTATCTTTATTAGCGGGTTATAATTATGCGATGACGCTTGAATTATCTCGTCGTGATTACATGCTTGGTGAGGTGACGCGACAAGTAGGAGCGTATCGTCAGATTACTGGCGTTGAAGCAATCGGGCTCGCTTTGGCAACAATCACGACCCATTCACAAATCCCAATGCTGGTTTCTGGATATCCCATTACCCCTGCATCTGCTATTTTGCACGAGGCGGCACGACTGAGCGATTATGGTGTGCAATTATTACAAGCGGAAGACGAAATTGCAGCAATTTGTGCCTGCATCGGTGCCGCCTATGGTGGTCGACTGGCATTAACCTGTACCTCAGGTCCCGGTCTTGATTTGAAGAGTGAAAGTCTTGGCCTTGCTGTGGCTACAGAATTGCCTTTGGTTTTAATTGATGTACAACGTGCCGGAGTATCAACTGGACTTCCCACCAAGACCAGCCAAAGTGATTTGAGACAGGCCTTATATGGCCGCCATGGAGAAGCCCCTTTACCGGTTATTGCCGCCAAATCTGCTTCTGATTGCTTTAACACGGTTATTGAGGCCTTTTGTATTGCTATTAAATTCATGACGCCAGTCATTGTTTTACTCGATGCCTATTTAGCAAATGCCGCTGAGCCCTGGAAAATCCC
>JAUXYG010000028.1 GCA_030694525.1 Legionella sp.
CCCTGGGTTGAAACAATTACTGCAATGACATCAACTGATGTGAAGCAGAAAATTTCATTGGTAAAAGGGAGTCATATCATTGTTCCTGCGCTCTATGAGGGAACCCATGCCTATTTTCTCCAACATGAAGACAAACGCGTAATTTTCGTCATACCCTACCATGGCTATAGTATGATTGGCACAACGGATATACCTTTTACCCATGCCTCTGACAAAATTCAAATCAGTAATGAAGAAATGGATTATTTAATTACTTTGACTAATAAATATTTTAAAACTAAATTGAGTCAAAAGGATATTGTTCATACCTGGAGCGGTATCAGACCTTTATTGGCGGAGCAAGGGACAGAGGCTAAAGCACTCAGCCGAGATTACACCTATGAGTTTTCTCAAAAACCTGCGCCAATTATTACCATATTTGGTGGGAAAATTACAACCTATCGTCAACTGGCAGAAGAAATAGTGAATCAATTAGGTTCAATATTTCCTCATCTACCAGACTCATTATCCAAGACTACCCCGTTACCTGGTGCGATTTATAAAAACATGACTTTTGATCTCTATAAATCCTATGCAAGGGATAAATATCATTGGCTTCCTGAGGAGTTATTAAATCGTTATTTATACAGCTATGGGAGTATTATGGAGGTATTCCTTGCATCTTGTCATGATATTAAGTCCATGGGCATTGATTTTGGCTCAGGACTTTATCAAGTCGAAGTTGACTACCTCATAGCTTATGAGTGGGCTCTTACGTGCGAGGATATATTAAACCGAAGAACTAAATTAAGACTATCCATTGATAGCTCAGGTAAATATAAATTGGAAGAGTACCTTGGAACAGTTACTCTTTATCCTCTTCCTCAATCTGTTCCCGAATTTCACTGACATCAGCATCAAGCGCCTGCTGGGCCAGCTCTTTCAGAGTCGATTCAGGGATACTTCCAGCATCTGAGTAAATAACTATCCCATCTTTAAATACCATTAAATGAGGAATTGACCGAATTTCAAAAAAA
Organism: Legionella sp.; assembly: GCA_030694525.1. GTDB lineage: Bacteria > Pseudomonadota > Gammaproteobacteria > Legionellales > Legionellaceae > Legionella. The sequence goes on from JAUXYG010000028.1 coordinate 1,017, forward strand.
TCAGCAAGCTCTTGTTGCTCTTCGATATTAACCTTGGCGAACACTATGGCAGGAAATTGATCGGAAACTTGATCATAAACCTTGGAAAACTGCTTGCAGGGCGCACACCATTCCGCCCAAAAATCAATAAACACAATCTCATTATCATTGATTAGTGATTCAAACTCAGCACTGGCTATAGTTTTGCTTGGCATAATTCGTCCTTGGTTTTGAGAATTTCTAATAGGTCATCATAAATTTGATCGACACTTCCTGTGCCCTTCAAACTGAAAAATTTGGGGGCTCCCTCCGCATCTTGTCGCGCCCAGTTTTTATAGTATTGAATTAAGGGAGCAGTTTGACTGTGATACACTTCCAATCGCTTGCGAACCGTCTCTTCTTTGTCATCTTCGCGTTGAATAAGCGGCTCGTGAGTGATGTCATCAAGACCTGCTTCTTTAGGGGGATGATTGATTATATGGTATACCCTGCCAGATGGCTGGTGGATTCTTCGTCCACTTATCCGTTCAATGATTTCCTCATCAGAAACAGCTATCTCAATGACATAATCAAGTTTTATGCCGGCTTTTTTTAAAGCCTCGGCTTGAACCAGGGTTCTGGGGAATCCATCAAATAAAAATCCGTTTTTACAATCGTCTTTTTTCAAACGTTCTTCTACCAAGCCAATAATAATATCATCAGGCACCAGACCACCAGATTGCATTATTTTTTGAGCGTTTAATCCTAATTCCGAGCGCTGAGCAATTGCTGCGCGAAGCATATCGCCTGTTGAGATTTGGGGGATATTAAAACGTTGCGTCAGACGTAACGCCTGAGTACCTTTACCGGCACCCGGTCCTCCCAAAAGCATTAATCGCATCAAAAACTCCTCACTGATAATCGTGACTTTAGATTTATTAGTATACTACTACTTCTCAAATTTATAAATTTTTTAAATTATTTTTTGATAAATAGGTTCAAACAATGGGGCCATGAATAAAATAGTTCAATAGCCCCAAAAAATTAATGAGACTTGCAAACATTTAGCTGCATGGCATACAAGTGCGATCTCGCATTTACCTTACGTGCTACAGCAAGCAGCCAGGGTTTACTCAAATAGGTTTTTCGCTGATATCCACCAACACCCTCATGATAAGCCAAATATAATGAGTAAGCATCATTACGTGGAATTCCGGCTCGGACATAAGCTTGATTGGCATACCATCCAATAAAATCAACTCCATCGGTGAAGTTACCTCGTGACGAAAACAATCCTCCATTCGTCATTTTGTAATTGTTCCAGGTAGAATGCAGCGCTTGAGTGTAACCATATGCTGTAGATGGTCTTTTCCAGGGGATTACCCGTAGCAATTTTTTACGCGGAGGGCGAGCACTGGCATCAAATTTGGATTCCTGATGAATAATTGCCATTTGAACTGGAACGGGAACTTTCCATCTGCGCTCCACATCTTTGGCAGATCGGTACCATTTAGGATATTGTCTGAATAAGTTGCAGATATTATTCACATCTGCGGGTGGCTTGCTGACGCATGCACTTAACGATATGAAGCCGCATATTACGATGCACATTTTTACAATCATGGAAACAGTTGATTGCATGATTACCTACTGAAAAAAAACGGCATTCTAACAAATTAACAGAGTACAATCTACGACATTATCTGTTGTTTAAAACATTCATCATGCTAGAATCAAATTCAGAAATTATCACAAGAAAAACCGATGACCGTACTTGTATTTGATATTGAAACCATTCCAGATATTCAGGCAGGCCGCACATTATATGATTTGGATGGGCTATCTGATTTAGAAATTGCAGAAGCTATGTACGCTTTAAGACGCGCGAAAACAGGTACTGATTTTTTACCACATTATTTACAAAAAATTTGCGCCATCTCCTTGGTTATTAGCCATGGACCGCAAATAAAAGTCTGGTCTTTAGGTGATGAGAACTCTGATGAAAAAGAATTAATTACCCGTTTCTTTGCTGGCATTGATAAGCATACCCCTACTCTGGTAAGTTGGAATGGATGTGGATTTGATTTGCCAGTATTACATTATCGTTCGTTATTACATGGAATAGCCGCACCTACTTATTGGGAGTCTGGGGAAAATCAGCAGAATTTTCGATGGAATAATTATTTAAGCAGATTCCACTATCGCCACATTGATTTAATGGATGTAATTGCGGGGTATCAAAATAAGGCGTTTGCCCCCCTGGATGATATAGCGACCTTATTAGGATTTCCCGGCAAAATGGGAATGAGTGGCTCTAAGGTGTGGGAACAGTTCTATACGGGTAATTTAAAAAATATTCGTGATTATTGTGAAACCGATGTACTGAATACCTATTGCGTCTTTTTACGCTTTGAATTAATGCGCGGTCAAATGAATCATGAGGATTATTTGTTGAAAATTAGTCGACTTAAGGATTATTTATCTTCTGAAAATAAAGCTCATTTAAAAGAGTTTCTCGATAACATGAACTAAACCAATTTACAAAGGATAAAAGATTGGTGAAAAAACTGTTTCTATCCTCCGCCTATTTCGAATAAGCTCACTTCATTTCATCGGACTGTGTCAGTTTGCCCCGTAAACTTTGATGGTACTTTTGGATCTTGCTCCAATACAGGGAATGGACTTAATGGACCTAACGGAATAGTTGTTTTCAATGATTAAATCTGATAATAAATGTTTCAAAACTAATTTTGGTGAACAATGCTTAAAATCGATCATACTTTGCTAAGTAAAGAGGCTTTAGAAAATTTAATTATTGAGGTCATCACTCGTGAAACCTCTGATTATGGTGAATATGAAATTGAAATTCAGACCAAGAAAAATCAGCTGCTTCAACAAATCATTGCTGGCAATGCGCTAATTGCGTATTCTGATAAAGAGGAAGTGTGTGATATTATCAGTTTAGATGAATATAAAGCATTTCAAAAAGTGCATCATGAATGAATTATCACGACCGCTTTATCATTACGCTTAAAAAAAGAGGCGAATTAAGAAAAAATTCCAGCCATTTCTTTAGAAAGTTGTAATCACTGTTTTCAAACCATTTCATATCGACTAAATAAAACTGTCTGACGAAGGGAAAAATGGCTACATCTGCACATGAAATATGATCACTTAATAAAAATTTATTCTGTGCCAGCAAAGAATTTAATTGATTTAGAAAACCCTGAGCTTGCTCTCTATAATAAACCGGATCGTTCTTTTCGGAACGTTGCGGATATTTATAGTTGTCTAAAAGTGGTTTAAACCGAGTGTCATTTAATATTATTAAATCATCAATTTGAGTTTCTAACTCAGCATTTAACCACCCCGCCGGATCATCTTGCTCTAATGCCCATTTCATAATATCAAGGCTCTGATCCAAAACACGACCATCTGCCAAGACTAATACAGGAACTGTTCCCTTGGGCGAAATGTCTAATAGTTTTTGAGGTTTATTTTTAAGGTCGACCTCATATTCATCGACTCGAATCTGAGCGTATAAGAGAGCCATTCTTGCTCTTATAGCATAAGGACAACGTCTAAATGTATATAATATATGCATTAAATATCCCAGCGCAATTATAGATTTGCATTATAAATATAAATCCAATTATTTATCACTTTCAATAATTACTTTTTATAAATATTGTTTAATTTGCGGATAAACAGAAGTTTCTATGCCTATATGAAAAAAACCTTTGAATTTATGTATGGGTAAATCCATCACTGCTGCAAAAGTATTGTAAATTGAATTGCTGTTAATGGTCACATTAAATGGGAATCTAAAACCGCCAGGAGGATAATCCAGGTCCAGTTCATTTATATGCTTTATTGAATTAACTGCTTTTAACCATCGTTCTTCACAATCTTTATCTTGATGGACAGTGATACTGTCATGAACTGGTAATGCAAAACGATTAACCTGCAGATTATGTTGCTTTGCAAAGCCTTGATCATAAACACTACTGTGGGCGCGCAAGCTATGGTCCCAAAAATAACCAATAGGAACTATTTGCCCAGTCTTTCGGGAAATGGCCAAACCATGTAGTTGAGCGATAACCCGATTCGTATCAAGATTTCGTAAAATCCAAAAGTCGTGCGTAAAGCATGTAACAAAAGGAATCGGTATTTTAAACATGGCCGCTTGGATACAATAAGTCGCCATAATACCTCCCGTAAATACCCGCTAAATATTTTAATTCATTTTATTATTTATAGTAGACCATAAGAATAGGATTGGTGTGGGCATGCTGAAATTCATTATCTTGAAGAGGAGTACAATAGATACCCGTACATCTCTGAATTGCTTCGTCGCGGCATAACAGTATTTTGTCATGCATCGGCGTTTATGCATTAAATATTGACTCTTTGCAAATTTCTTATTTATCTATGGTTCATATTACTTTAATATATTTAATCTCATTTTTCATTTAGTATGGTGAACAATGTGTCTGGAAGTCTCTCTTGACTTCATCTTTTTAAATTTCTAAGAATATGGAGGGATAGTTTAGGATGAGAGAAAAAGATTTCTCAAAAAAAATCAATAAATTAAAATCTGGCAAGCTTAAAAAATTAAATCTCTACGATCAAAATTTAACGCCTCAGCAAATTATAATTTTAATTGAATCGCTGAAAGATAACGATACGCTTAAAGAACTTTATTTGGGGAGAAATTCTTTCACAAGTAAAGAAATTGAATCACTTGCTCAATGTCTGTACAAAAATAAAACCATTAAAACCCTAGACTTACAATATATTAGAATCTCGCCTGAAGTTTTGAAAGTTTTAACTGAGAATGCAGTCACAATGAGTGGATTAAGGACACTTATACTAACAGGAGACTTATTGGAGGATAAAGGGATGGTGTTAATTACTGATCTTTTATCTCAAAATAAAAAAATTACTTCCCTCAATTTATCTCGTAATAAAATTGGAAAGGATGGAATACAATATTTTACGACCAGCCTTAAGAAAAATAAATCATTAGAGCGATTAGATATCGGTCAATTTTTTATTGCCCAAGCAAGTTTTGATTTAATTGCCAATGCTATAGAATTTAATACCTCATTAAATCACCTTTATTTAGGCAATATAACCCGTTCCAGCCTGAATGTGAAAAGCCTGGCTACTGCTCTTAAATCAAATACCAGTCTTACAGAATTAGATATGGAAAATTGCCATATAAATGAATTGGGAGTGAAGAGATTAATTAAGTCTTTAAAAATAAATATAACATTAACCTCAATCCAGTATCTACCCGTCAACGTTCCCGAAAAGCAACAAAACCTTCTTAAGCTAATGATAAATATGAATTTATTGATTCGCAAGGATGTGATTATTCTTGCCATTGTTTTGGCACAAGCTAAAAGACAAAATTTTTATTTTGAGAATTTATCAAATAACAATTATTTTCCAGTCCTCCCTCTTGAAGTAATTTATCATATCTTTGATTATGTAACCTATGCAATAAAACAACCAGGAAACTCTAATCAAAAAATATTTATCAAAGCTTTTGAACGTATAAGTAACTCCAGTTATGCTTTTTTTAAAGCAAAGTCAAAATCAGAATTAAATTTTTATCCATCTCATGGTTTTCTACACAGTAGAAAAGAAGCAATAGTAATTCCTTCAGAGAATACGTCTATGGCTTGGAGTAAGCGAAAAACTATATATCTTTCTTCTAATGAGAGAAGTCCTAAACAACGACTTATATAAATTTAGAATAATTAATAAATTTTAAAAATAATCAATAAATGGCAGATACATTCGATTAAATAGAAACCGGTTTGTAATTTAATAAACAAACCGGCCGATCTTACTGTAGTTTATTATTACCTAGGACCAGGGCTTTCATTTTGCCCCTCATCATCTGTTTCGACTTCATCTTGGTGATCTTCATGATCTTTATGCTGATTGTCATCTTCTTCTGGTACATCCGGCGTGGTTTGCTCGGGTTCCGTGACTGGTTCAAATCCTCCTTGATGCTCTTCAGAGGAACTTGGATTGGTAGTGGTATCGTTGGGATTTGTTTGATTGCCAGGTTGATTGTCCATATCATTACTCCTTCATAGTTCGCCCAGGAAATTCAGGGGAACATATATTTAGTGTAGCAAAAAAATTAAGCTTCTTATTTGCAATATTGGGTTTGTCCAAAGGATTAGCCCTTGATTAGAAATGATCGCATAAAAAATAATTTGCTCATGTGAACAGCTTTAATCTTATACAAAATTGATTGTACATAACTTTTAAGTATCAAATGTATTTAAACTAAATTGAGTTTTGATGGAAATCTGCCTCTCTTTTTCACCAAAAATTATTTTTTAAATGAGATGATGTATTCATTACCCAATATTATAAATTCAAATTGTTTGGCCTAAAAAGGAATAATATTATATTAGGCTAGTGCCACAAAATGGTGAATTTAGTGCACTACCCAGCAATTTTTGACTAAAAATCAGCCTACCCCAAAAAAATTGTAATTACCTCCGACGGCCCACCAGGAATATTGCGAATTTTTAAAGACAAAGGTATGACAGACTCTATATTATTAGGAACTAAATCCGAATGTAATTGATTGTTTTCGATTCGCAACCATTCAGGATGAGGAATATTTTCGGCAAAAGCAATAAAATAAGGTGCTTCTTCAAAATCCGGAAATATATCTCGATTCGCAGCAAAATCATAAAAATAAGGTTCACCAGCATGTAGCATAGGTAGTATGGGATTGGCGGCCTTAAATCGAGGAGTCTTGTCTTTTCTTATTTTTACACGCAAGGGAATTATTATAGGGTCAGAAGTACCACCAGCTGCTGTAGTTGCACGCAATGTAATGTTAAATTGCTGGCCAGTGACCTCCTCAGGTATTAGGCCCTCAAGTACTGTAGGATTGTAGGAAGATATATTCAGCCAATTCGCTACTGGCTCTATCTTGTCTATAACTATTTTTAGATTCTTGTCTCTTACAGGGTCATCAATATACTTAAGCAGATCTTCACGAATTTCTGTTTCTACAGCATATTCCATTTCAAAATAGCCTATTTTTGGCTTTTTCAAAGGATCATAAGCAATAGGGATTTTTACAGTCAAGGGTTCCGAATCGCCTCCCGTGTTGGATGAAGCAATTATAACTAACGAAACCTCCTGCCCCTCTACATGTTCCGGCACATTACCCACTAACTGAGTAGTATCATCTGCAGCTAAATGTAACCATTCAGGATTTTTTTGATTAGGTTTGATTTTAAAACTAATCTGATTGGATAACATGAACTCATTTTTAGATTCGATTAAATCTAAAAGGTTCATGTGGTAGCTTTTCATCAATTGCGCACTTGGAATCGATGGTGTCTTTTTGAAAACAGGTTTGTCTTTCGGGTTGGATTCTACTTCAATAATTAAATCGGTTGATTTTGCGGAGCCGTTTACATTTTGCACCCCTACTTTAAAATGATAGGTTCCCAAGCGATTCGGAGTACCCACAATGGAAAAAGAATCTTTGTCAAAATGTAGACCCTCTTGGCTTGTTGGATATACTACTGCCTGGGCTGGTTTTCCCGCTGTAACATTTTCATCATAATAGGCTACATACCTTTTGAGGTTCATCACGAATGTTTGATTTGCAGTAGCCTTTTGAACAGGTATTGGGAACATACTTAAAGCATGTGGAATGACCGTTACACTTAAATAATCTGATTCAAAAACACGATCCCAAATATGTCTATCTTTGGAGGTAGAGCCATAAATCCTATATCTTATTTTACCTGATATAGTTGCATTCATAACATTCCCGGGGATAACGAGGTTCATTTTACATACTCCCTCTTCAATAGATGACCTACCTATTGGAATACCGCTACAACCCGTGGACATTGCTTCTAAAGAGCTCGCAACGGGAGGGTACCACTCTTCGATATCTCTTAAATGCCAATATTTAACAATCACTGGGATTCTTAAAGTTTCTCCTTTAAAAACAGTATTTGGTGGTGGATTGGGGAAAATAATACTAACTTCAGGATATTTAAAACAAAAAGCGACTTGATAGCATAACAAAAAATAAATTAAAGCAAATTTTCTCACAGCATATTCCTTTTTTGATGTGATTTATAAACGTTACAAGAGATGAAATAACTGGAATCTGCTGGAAAAGGAGAACATTGTAAGGATATAGAAGATAAGACAACTCGAACTTAATCAATATTGTGTTGGACTATTTTCTTCGAAATGCCTACCATTTCCATGCGGAGGACCAATCGAAAGTGATGATATATAATTAATTTTTAATCGTCAATTGATAGTTGAATCCCTTATACAATTAAATGTAGTAGCATTGAAAATAATTGTAAGTTATTGCAGAAACGACAATAATTAATTGTGTCATAAATATCCACTTTTAAATTGGCGCTGAGTAGGTCAGGATAAATTTGAGGTCAACTATGATGCTTGGCTAAAGAGATAAATAATTACTGAGATAGTTATGTGAACAATCTCTTTAAAATTAGCTTTGGATATACATATATACGGTTGTACTTAGCCATATAATCCCGTGCTTAAATCAAGCCAATGAGGATTGTTTTGTTCAATTAAGTTAATTTTCCATTGTCTATTCCATTTTTTTATGCGTTTCTCTCTCGTGATGGCCTCATAAACATCTGAGTGAATCTCATAATATACCAAACTATGGACAGCATATTTTTTAGTAAATCCTTCAACTAAATCTTTTTTATGCTGATACATGCGTTGGATAATGTTACTAGTGATCCCTATGTACAGAGTTCCACTTTCTGCTAGACAGTATATAAACAACATAATTCTTTTCTTCCATAATAAGTTCCAATAGTTTAATAGTTGTCCGCCTGCGCGGACATGACAACAATACAATTGTGCCATTAATACAAGAATTAAAATGAGCCATCAATACAAGAAATTATATTATGCAAACAATACAACAATTTAAATTATTGCTATCAATAAACCTAATTTACACGCTTTAACAACGAATAAAATGCTGTCATGCCCACGAAGGTGGGCAACCATTTATCAAGTTAATCCCTAGCTTAGCCAAATTATTTGATGGGTATTTAATAATTTTTTAGAGATCACCATGAACGTCTTAAATAACCTTCACTCTTTTGGTAAAGTAGCCAGAAAGTCTGCCACCTGTTTAGGGTTTAACTCATAACTTTGCCCACGAGTTAAAAATCGAGGCATGGATAATACTCCGTAGCGAACTCTTATTAGACGACTCACCTCAACACCCTGTGACTCCCATAATCTCCTTACTTCACGATTTCTGCCTTCGTTTAATGTAACATGATACCAAGTGTTGGAACCCTCTCCGCCTCTAAATTCAATTTTAGTAAATTGAGCAACCCCATCATCAAGAGTAACTCCCTTTTGCAGGTTATTTAATGCTTCAGGGCTTACCTGTCCATGTACACGAACCGCATACTCTCTCTCGAGCCCGTATTTCGGATGCATGAGCTGATTTGCCAATTCACCATTATTAGTAA
>JAUXYG010000046.1 GCA_030694525.1 Legionella sp.
GCTGAGATGCATATCAAAGCCATGTTAAAAAAATTAAACAGTTAATCAAAACAGGAGTGTTGCCATGCTAGTACTTACCCGCCGTGTTGGAGAGGAAATCCTCATAGACAAAGGCCAGATTCAAATCAAAATTTTATACGTTCGTAGAGGTCACATTGCGGTAGGGATTCATGCGCCGTCAAATGTGGATGTTGATCGCAAAGAAATCTATTTAAGGAAGAAGGCTAATCCTGAGATTGTCACACAGCAAGAAATTGTTTCAGAAACCAATTAATTATCAACTCAGGGCATGAAGCCCTGATGGAGTTTGTTATGTTCAAATTGTTACTTGCTACTTCACTAAGCATCTTAACTTTTACGACTCACGCGCTGGCAGATGTTACTCAAATTAATCGTTATGCAACAGTCGCTAATAAACCTTTAGCTGCTCAAGTTAATCCTTTATTGGCAGTGCAACAAATTCATTTCCCCCAAGAAGTTAAAACTGTTGGTCAGGCAATAGAATGGTGGTTGCAATACTCTGGTTATTCCTTAGCTGTAAAAGAAAAGCGGCCCCAAAGTTTGCAGGCAGTAATGCTGCAGACCTTACCTCAAATCGATAGAAATTTAGGTCCTTTAAGCGTTAAAGATGGACTTGAAATCCTTGCGGGACAGCAAGTCTTTATGCTGGTCGTTAATCCGTTGCTACGGGAAGTGAATTTCAAATTGAAACCTGGCTATCAATCTGTTGTTAAAAAAATAGTAAGGAGTAAATCATGATTTCATTTAATAAACCTGTGCATAAATGGGTATTTATTGCATTAGTTAATGTAGCGATTGTTAGTGGCATTGTCCTTGGAGCAATGCATTCGCATGATAATACAACAGACAATGATGTCATTAGTTCTCGTTTAAACGACATCCAATCTCAACTCATTACTCTTCAAACAGAAATTAAAAAGCCAGTAGAAAAAATTGATTTAAGTTCCATCAATCAGGATTTTAATAAACTGGCCGGATTAATTGAACAATTGAAATCTACAGATGAAAGCAAATTAAATCAGTTGGTGCTTGAAAGCAGATCAGAATTAACCCAGAAGCTCGATACTATCCATAAGGTCGTTAACACTCTGGATAAGAAAGAACACCCCATCAAATATCTACCCGTTACTGCTTTGCCCTTTAAAGTTCTGAGCATAGACAGCATTCAACAAGTCAGTGTAGCTAGTGTTATCTATGATTTTAAAACTGTCCCAATGGAAAGAGGGGATACCCTGGCTGGATGGTCTGTTTTAGAAATTGATTTTGGCAGGCAACACCTTGTATTTGAAAACAGTAATAAAGATCGTGTTCCAGTGAATATGGAGCAAGGTGAGCAACATGTTTAAACAAACAGTACTCACTCTCACTTTGTTATTAACTCATACAGTACACGCTGAATTGAATATCCCTGGCATTAATATCCAACCATTGAATACTCAAAGTGCACAAGACCAAACTTTAGCGAGGGCTGGGTTAACTGTAAATAATGACGATCTAACTTTGGAACAAGACGTAAACAAATTAAAGCTCAATGAACAACAACTTCATGAAGCCAAAGTTTGGGAGTTAACCCTTGAGGAAGAAAAGCGTTATGTATTCCTCATGAAGAATCGTAGCAAGATCTATTATCAGGGACTAAGACAAACCCCATTGGATATACTGGGGCTTAATGCCAGAAATGAAGCTGAGCGTAACCATTTTGCCGAATTAGCAGCAGCTCAGGAAGCCCAGAAAGTCTCTAAAAATATTGCCTGGAATAATGCATTTTATAAAGCCTATAACAAGCTCTTTGCCAATGTGCCTGTTGTTGGTGATTTTGATCCGTCCCCTTACTCACCCTATGCCCATAAGTCTGTTCAACTAAATCAGGGAGACATCCTTTATCTGTTTATGAAACCAGATGAAGCAGTCAAAACTATTTTGATGATTTTAATTGAAGCAATTGAAAATACTCCTGATACTCGCTTACACCTCATGCTTTTGGATAGTGATGATTTATCAATTCAATTATGGGCTAACAAGAATCAAATACCACAACATCTGATAAACAGTGGCCGTCTTACGCTCAATCATGGCGACCTGAATTATCAATCTCTAAAGGCTAATAAAAAAACCACCCCGTTGTTATTACTTTCTAAAAACGGCAGTTCTAGCGTTGTTGATCTGGGGAGGTTTTAAGATGAGAAAGACATCACTAATTGCAGGTTTATTGATGATTACTTCCTGCTATGCCTATCAAGTCATCGATATGGAACACTACATCAAAGAATCGCAAGAGCAACTCACAGAAGAATCACTGAAACTTCAAGCAAAACTGGATGCGCGATTACCTGCAACCAGCAAAGCAACAGCGGGCAAAGTATTAAAACGCAAATTAGAATTAATTAACTTTTCTTATTCTATTTTTATCATTGGTGATGATGCTGTATCTCGTCAATGGTTAAAGGATCATGCACAAGAGCTAGAAAAAATAAATGCTCTGGGTTTTATTACTAATATAGACAGCAGTTCCAGTCTGTTGGAACTTCAGGAATTAATCAAAGCACCATTATTGCCTGCTGATGTAGATGACCTCTTAGCCATCTTCAAAGAAAGCCATTACCCACTGATTTTTAATAAAGGTGAGATATGGCAATAAAGACTCAAACCCAAAAGAAACCCAAAAGAATCATCATGAGCTTACTGTTACTTGTCTTTATAGGCTGGTTGATTTTATTGGGTTGGGCATTGAGTCTATGGGGAATGACTGGCTTTGATTCAGCCTGGCAAACCATCTATGAACTATCCAAACAACAAACTATAGCAGTCGCAGAATTTAATGATGCTTCAGTGGCTGAGCGTTTCAAATCATGGGTTACCGCAGTACCAACTGAAAAGATGACTGACAAAGTAGCAAAAGTTACTACCGTTATTAAAAATGAATTAAATACTGTTTTACCAGAAAACAACTCTGAATTAGATCAGATAGTGGATGACTTATTTACCACTACAAAACAAGTTGGGTTGCTTATCAGCCTGACTGCTCATGTGATGTTTATCAAGCTGATGATTCTTCTGGCAAGCATTCCCTTATTTGCTTTAGCTATGACCGCAGGTTTGGTCGATGGTTTGAATCAACGAGCCATTCGCACCGCCTCGTTGGGACGTGAGTCCTCATATGTATTTCATCAATTAAATCGCTACTTCAAACGTGGTTTGCTGATGTTATTGGCCTTATGGCTAGCAGTTCCTTTGTGTATTACCCCAGCACTAATGTTCGTACCCGTCAGTATCTTATTAAGTGTGATGGTTTCCATTACAGCCAGTCGCTTTAAGAAATATTTGTAAGGAGAAAAAATGAAAAAATTGTTTTTGATTTTAATGCTGAGCATAACTTGCTTTGCAACACACGCCAGTGAAGAAGCTCTTAATCAAACGTTGGTCAGAGTGATTAACCAAATTAACGCCATCATGCCCTTGCTGGATGAAGCCCAAACGGAAATTGAACCTAATACCCGCATCCAATTACACATTGATTCTTTTGACGGATCTGATGGCAAAGCACATCCTGGCTTGCGTAATGATTTATTGATTATCCGCAATGCACTAATTGATTACATCAATAAACCTGCCATCGAACCTAAAACCATCAAGCCTTTAGTGCTTGATTTCATTGGTAAGTAGCCATGGGCAAAGTGGATATCGCTAAAACGTTTGCAGCCAGCTTCAAGCAAGCTGCAGGTAATACTGCTGCTGGGGTGTATTCAAGTTGCATTCGGTTCATCGCGATCATGATGGTCATTATCGCAGTGATCTGGTGCATCAATCACTTTATGGGCAATGAGGAAAGAGAACATGATGGCTTTCTAATTCGTCTTGGCTCCCGTTCAATCCGCATTGTAATGGGACTTTGCCTGTTCATTCTAATTTTAATCGTCAAGGGGAATTAACCATGAAAAATAAAAACGTTCAGTTGCATCAGTTGTGGCAGAAAATCGGTACAAGCTTTATCACTTTAAACTACGCACCAGCCATGTTTGCTGATAACTGGTTCCCCAAAATTTCTAATGCCGATGATATTAGTGACGGCAATAAAAGCATGATGACGGTGACAGGAAATTACGTCAGACAAGGATTGGGATTATTACTCTTTATTGCCGCGGTAATGAGTTTTATCAAGTTCATCACAACCGTTCAGCACGGCATAGAGGAATCCAAGAAAAATGACGGTTCGATGGTGGCCTTTGGTACTTTTGCAGTGATGGGTATTACTTATCTGGCAATTAGTATTGTTGCAGGTTATGTGGGTTACACCATGATTACCAAATTCAAGATTTAGGTGGCTGCCATGAACCGACCTTCATCACGCCATCTGTCTCATGATTACGAAGCCTACAAAGGGTTAAGTCTGCGTGAACTATTCTGGATTGTCATTGTAGCAACGCCAGGTACCAGCTTGCTTTTTACCTTAAGTGGGATACCTGCAGGCTACCCTTTGGCTTTTGGTTGTGTTGGTTTTTTGGTGGGTTTTGTTTTGTCCATTACGGTTTGTCCAAAGCGTGTTGCCCGATTAAAAGCGGGCAAACCTTATGGTTATCTAATAAAGAAAACCATTTTAGGGTTTGCACGTTGGGGCATAAGAACTTCGCCTTATCTTTCTCATAAAGGCATCTGGCAAAAATCCAAATTAGTAGGTGAACCTCATGTTTAATTACTGGAAGAAAATCGATAGCTTAAATCATCTCAACCGCCTTTTATTGGCCTTTATCTCAGTGCTTGTATTCATTGTAGCTGGACTGATTATCACTCTGGCCAAATCTCCTAATCGTTATGAGTTTTGGCTAACTCCTTCAATGGCAACAAATGGTGGATTAATCAAAGCAGAGCAAATTCCTCCTGAGTATGTGCAAGGGTTTGTTGCAACGTTAATGCCCGCTTTAAATACTTGGTCCAAAGCAGGTAAAAGTGAGTTCACTAATAACCTCGCCAGTTTCCACTATTACTTCACCCCACGTCATAGACATTTAATGGAGCAAACGCTGGCAGCTTATAAAGATGCTCAACTCTTCAATAGAGTTCAAGTGGCCAGTCTTTATCGTTTTATGGAAGACAGTGATGTGAAAGCTTTAGGTAATAACATGTGGGAAGTGCATCTGGTCTTGCGTATCACGCAAAGACTTAAAGACAACAGTCCTATGGTCATCGCTGACAAGGTGGTTGATTACCATCTTCGAGTAGTCAAAGTGACCTTATCTCGTCTGCAAAATCCCTTTCAATTAGCTCTGGATGGTTATACCCAACCTGAAGCCCTGGTCAAAGATTTGTTAGCTACACCATTGGAGGAAAAACAACATGACAAAGTATAAATGGTTGTTCGCATTAATCAGCATTTTAGTCAGTATGGAGGTTTTTTCACTCGATGCCGAGCATGTGTTATGGGATAAAACTCCTATTCATTTGAATATTTCTTTAAATGAAGAACGATTGGTTCATTTCCCGCAAGCCATCAGCATTATCGACAATGAAGCTGGCGAGAAAATCTCTGTATTAAAAATTCAGGATGCTCTTTATCTTAAAGGAAAGGAAACTTTTGATAACAAACGCCTGCTCGTTCAGCTTATGCCTCAAGGCGAAGTGATTATTCTTAATTTATCTGCCAATGAGAAAATCACCGCCAATAAACCTGTAGAAATCTTGTTGGAAAATAAAGAAGAATCTAACAACAATCAACCGGAAACGGCTAACAGTTTTGATATCAACTCAATCACACTGACCCGTTTCGCTATCCAATCCTTATATGCCCCACAAAGATTATTAGTCATTCCTGAAGGGGTTGGTCGTATTCCTATGCAAACCAGAAAACAAATAAGTCTCATTTATGGTGCCAGTATGGAGTCTCGTCCTTTGATTTCATGGCATGGAGGTGCCTTTTATGTCACCGCGGTCGAATTAAAAAATTTGTTAAATAAAGAGGTGGTAGTTGATCCTCGTCGCATGATAGGGAATTGGCAAACCGCTACCTTCTATCCTACCAATACATTAGCACCGCGAGGCAAAGAAGACACAACTACTGTATTTCTGGTTTCGGACAGACCATTTAATGAAGCCTTAGATACTGATAGGGAGTTTGTACGATGAAGAAAAATGCCGGATTAAAAGTATTAACTGGTGTTGTAGTAGGAGTAGCTGCTTTGATACTAATGAATAACGGTCATCATTCATCTGCACCTGATAAACAACAAAGTGATCCTAATAACTTAAATGAAGCCATAGCCAGTCAATTCAATGACAATATTCGTGATGTTGCGGCCAGACAGCAAGAGACTGAAAAGAAACTGGCGAGTCTTGAGGCGCAGAATAAAATACTCAAGGAGCAAAACACTCAAGGAAACACTAATGCACCACAAACCAACAATCCAGAATTAACCAAAGAGCTTGATGCCCTAAAAGAGCAAATCGCAGAACTAAATCATCACAGGAACAACAGCCTCAGGATCAACCATATTCAATTAATGGTGAGTCAGCAAAAAAACCGATTAAAAAAAGCACTATTAAAGACATTGATCAGTTACTTATGAAGCATGAAAACAATCAAACCGAACTTGCTTATTGGGAGAGGCTCAATGCCAAGCGTAAATCCTTAACCGAAAAAACAAAAATCAATGTGAAAAAAACTGGAGAAAAAAAATCTATTCCCTATTACACCATTCCAGCTGGATCAGATCTTGGTCATACCACTCTATTATCCGCGTTAATCGGTGAGGTGCCAGTTGAAGGGAAATTAATGCAACCACTCTTTCCCTTTTCAGCAGTCATTAATCGAGGAGATCTAATTGCTGCCAATGGCATCCCTTTGCCACCCAATATTTCAGGCATGAAGGTCAATGGCTATGCCATAGGAGTGGGATCATTTCTCGATAACATTAGCTGTGCGCGGGCTTATGTTACCTCTGCTTTATTTGTTTTTGATGACGGCCATTTTGTAACGGTGGGTAAGGAGCAAATGAATGGAACCGCTGAGATGATCAATAACGAAAGCCTTGGCTATCTGACTACCGCCTTCGGTAATCCATGCATCAAAGGACAATATTTTACCAATGCTCCACGTGTATTAACCGCCATGATTGCAGCAGATGGAGTTAAAGGGTTTGGTAATGCACTGTCTCAATGGCAAATGACCTACACGGCCAATGACAATGGCGGAACTGCTACACCAACAGGTTCTATGGGTAAGTACGCTTTAGGCGGTGCATTATCCCAAGGATCAGTCAAAGCAGCTGATTGGCTGGAAAAAAGGATTCAGGGCAGTTTTGACATGGTATTTGTTCCTGCCAGTGTCGCTTATAAATCAGGATATCGACCCAACCAATTTTCATTTCATTTAACACAAACCATCAACCTCGATAAAGAAGCGAACGGGAGAGTATTAGATTATGGCCATTCACAACAAACTACGCATGATTTTAGCCTTAGGTAGCACATTGATTTTGAGCGCGTGTGCTTCTTCGATAGTAGCCTCCAAAGCAATACCTGAAGGAGGTTTGACCGTCAGTCAGCTCTATCAGCAAAGCATTGGTGAACCTACACAAAGTTGGTCTGTAAAACGAACACTACACAAGCCTGTCAATTATGAAGGGTATACCCGTGATGCCTCTAATGAAACTCAGAATTTATTTAAGCCTCTGGATAACCCACAAATCCCAATTTATGTGTTTCCTCATGTGGCTTTAATTGGTGATGAGCAATTGATTAAACCTGGCTACACCACAGGTTTTTTTCTTTACAAACAAAACCAGTTTGCTTTGGCATCTGAACAATATTGAGGGGATGGTATGAAGCTATTATTGAATGAAGCCAGTGACTGGTTGTTAGGTTCTAAATCCAGGAGTGCTATTACAGAAAAGGAAGTTAAGAAAGGGTATAGCAATCCCCATCCTTCCTTACCTGATAAACTTGCCATAGTCGATTTTTGTGATAAACAAAATCTGTTTTTGTTAAATGATGGAGTCAGTATCGGCTCAGGATTTGAATTAGCCAGCATACCTGCAGAAGCCGCATCTCCTGTTCATCTGGAGTCTGTATTTAATAAAATTCGTGACACCTTTGCAGCAGTGGTTCCTTTATATAAAGACGATCCTTGGGTAATGCAAATGTATGTGAATGATGAGTACAGTTTAAAACCTGTTTTGAATCACATCACCAATAATCTTGATCCCAAAATTGCTCAAATGTCTTTTACTCAGGATTATCTGGCCAGACTCGAGGATCTATTCACCAAGATGGTAAGGCCAGAGGGATTATTCTCGGATCCTAAAACGGATATGCCTTATCGCGGTAGAAGAAGGCGCGTTCGTGTTTTGTTTTATCGTTTATACAAACAAGTTCAAACAACACGAGATCAGGCACTGCTGGAACATCAAGAAGTGATGGCGCAGATTGAAAGCAAACTGAAATCACCTGGCTTGCAACTCAAAAGACTAACAGGTAAGGACTATTACCAATGGTGGGTACGCTGGTTTAATCCTGAACCTGCAAT
The DNA here is from genome assembly GCA_030694525.1 of Legionella sp. GTDB lineage: Bacteria > Pseudomonadota > Gammaproteobacteria > Legionellales > Legionellaceae > Legionella. Next base: position 8,537 of record JAUXYG010000046.1, read on the forward strand.
GACTAATGGCAATATTGAGGAATTACTTAGTCGCTTTCCTTACCCCAAAGAAAAACAACCAGCTGGATATAGTTTAAATCAGGCTATATTTTTTACGCCACCTGAAAGTAATGAGAAGGGTTTTGTATTTGATGGTTATCAACATCGAATATTATATGTAGATGGTTTAAGAGAAGCGCCTGAAACAGGTTTGTTGTCTCGTGAGAAGCCTCAAGCAAATCCCAAACATCGTTATGCATTATTAGACAGATTACCAGAGGGAGCAATCTACACCATTCAGGTCACTTTTAGTAATGATGAAGCTCTTGATGCTCATTTAATGCGACTTGAAAAAGGCATCATTGGTACCAGTTTAAAACCGCAACAGGTCAGAGATGATATTAAAACTGCCCGAGATGAATTATCAATGGGCAACAGACTATTTTGGGTGAATCAGGCAATATTCTATCGTGCAAAAACTGAAGAACAGGCAATTCAAATTGAAAAAGACCTAAATGACTTGTTCATTGATGCCAAAATGCCTTTAATACCTTCCAGTTATGATCTTCATCCAATCAACAGTTATCTTAATGCATTACCCTTTAATTTTGTGCCCACTTTTGCACGTCAGTATTTACGATTTGACCGTTTAATCTATGCCTCAGAATTAGCAGCTTTACTTCCCGTCTATGGTCGCAATCAAGGCGCACGACATCTACCTTGTCTTACTTTCTTTAATCGTCTGGGTGAGCCGGTATTATTTGATCCATTACACACTGACTTTATTAGCCAAAATTCCCATATGGCGCTTTTTGCTAATTCAGGTGGTGGGAAATCTGTAGCTGCGGGATGGATAATTAATACATTAATGGCTACTAAAAACGCCCGTATTGTATTGTTTGAAATGGGTAATTCTTTTGACCGTTTTCTCACTCATTGTCGAGCTAAGGGAAAAATAGTCAAACAATTATTATTAAGTAATCAAAAAAGCAAAGCTGTTCCTTTAAACCCATTTTGTGAAGCCTACAAAGCACTTGATGAAATCAGTATAAATTTAAGTGAGGAAAAGGACAAAAACTTGCCTGAAAAAATA
>JAUXYG010000064.1 GCA_030694525.1 Legionella sp.
GGGGTATATATAAGTCTTGAGTTTCACTGGATATTCCTGGATGCCGCGCATAAAGCGCGGCACGTAGGGGTTAGGGGTTAATTTTCAATCACACGATACACCCGACGTGCCGCTCATAAAGCGCGGCACATTGGGGCCGGATGCATTATCGTGATTTATAATCATTATACAAAACTTATCAAACAAGCTAAAATAATAGATAATATCAATTATGTATGAAACGTTATGAATCTTAGAGATCTTCACTACTTTATTGTGTTGGCAGAAGTAAAGCATTTTGGTGAAGCGGCTAAACGATGTTTTGTTAGCCAACCCACCTTAAGTATGCAAATTAAAAAACTTGAAGAGACTTTAGGGGTTACATTGTTCGAAAGAACCAAAAAGCAGATTTTTTTAACGGATCAAGGACATGCATTACTGGGTCGAGTCAAAAAAATATTGCTTTTGGTCGATGAGATGAAGGATATCGCCTGCCAATTAAATGATCCCTTTTCAGGGGAATTGCGTTTGGGAGTTATTCCAACAGTTTCTCCTTATTTGCTTCCTTTGGTTATGCCCTCTATTCAAAAAAACTTCCCTAATTTAAAGGTTTGGTTGGTTGAAGAGCAAACTCATCGCCTAACAAACATGTTAGAGGAAGGGGGGCTTGACGCTGCAATAATGGCACAACCTATAGAGAAACATTTTAAATCACAATTTTTATTTGAAGAGGAGTTTTATTTTGCCTGCGCCAATACTAATCCTCTAGCTCATGCAAAAACAATTGCTATAAATGATTTAACCCACCAGCAAGTGATGCTTTTAGAAGAGGGGCATTGTCTTCGTGATCAAGCAATGGCAGTTTGTCAGATGGCAAAAGCTAATGATGTGGCTGATTTTACTGCGACTAGTCTGGAGACCTTACGGTTAATGGTGCAAGCGGGTATGGGCGTTACTTTAATTCCCGCTTTGGCTGCATTTACCACTTCTTCTGATTTATTAAGATTTGTGCCCTTTGCAAAACCTGCTCCATCACGTAGCATAGGTTTATTTTATCGGTCTGGTACCCCAAAAATTAAGTGTCTAACCGCTATTGCCGAAAAAATTATAAGTATTGTAAGTGTTGTTTTGGCCCGGAGAAATGAGGAAAATGCTATTCTTGGGGGTTAAGAAGTGACAATTTTATGAACTTTAACTAATATCCCAATTTGAGGATGATCAAGATAATTTACCAGATTGCCTTTTATCCGTTGCTTTTGCTTCACATTTATTGAGAATTCGTTATTTGCTGGAGTGGTACATTGTAAGTCGGCATCAATCAAATAGTAATTACTCTGTCGCACCTGCACTGTGCCCTGGATTTGCCAGCCATTACGTGAAGTAGTTGGTAATGCGACAATACTTTGGCTGGAGGCATTTTGGAGCCAGGAGTAATGACCCAGCACTTGATAGCCCGATTTTCTACTGAGTTGATAATATTCATCACGTAATTGTGATTGTGATGTGGGCAGGAGATGATAGGGTTTACTGCTTTTACCAGAGTTGGTCAGTAGTGGTATGGCATTTTTACTTACCGGAAGTAAGGGGGCAGTTATATCCTCGTGTGACATACTGATGTTATTTTTATGAGCGAAGACTATTAAATCTATTTGATAAGCTGGCTTTGCCCATATAAAGCTTGCATATAACACACTTAATGTAAGAATTAATAATCGTGACATTTATGATTCTTCTTATTTTTTTCGATAGTATAGCGAAATTATTCTGGAAAAAGTAGTGAATAAAACCATGATGAACAGCGTCATTCAACTACTATATCAGGAAATTTATCCGCATAGTTGATAGGCTTTCTAGCCAGGTCTATTGCACAGCGCATCGCAGTTTTAATAAACACATCGCTAAGTGCGCTCTGTGGTTGCAACGCGGTGGGTGTGCCTTTATCGCATTGCTCACGAATTCGTCCATCTAACGGTAATTGGCCCAGTAACGCTGTATGATGAGTCATGCTTAACGCATCACCGCCACCTTCACCAAAAATTGCTTCTATATGGCCACATTGACTGCACACATGGGTGGACATATTTTCGATTACACCCAAGACATCAATTCCTGTTTTAGCGAACATTGCTATAGCTTTTTGTGCATCCAGAGTGGCAACGTTTTGGGGGGTAGTTACCACAATTGCCGCAGTTAAGGGTATTTTTTGCACTAGAGTGAGCTGAATGTCACCAGTTCCAGGGGGTAAATCAATAAATAAATAATCAAGTTCATCCCATAACGTAATATCCAGCATCTGAATCAGTGATTTGGCGAGCATAGGACCACGCCAGATTAAGGCTTGATCAGTATTTGTAAGATAACCAATAGACATAGCCTGAATCCCATGCGCCTGCACTGGAAGATAGGAATCATCCTTGATCTGAACAGGATCTGTTTTTCCTAACATCAGAGGAATGCTGGGACCATAAATATCTGCGTCCAGAATTCCAACCCGTGCTCCAAGACGCGCCAATGCGGTTGCAAGATTTACTGTAACGGTTGACTTTCCAACCCCGCCTTTACCCGAAGCGACTGCAATAGTATTTTTTACGCCACGTAGACCTTTACCTGCTAATTGGGTGCGGTGTGCTTTTATGAATTGATCCAAGGTGATGTTTATTTTAGTATTTGGAAATTGTTGTTCCATTGCATTCAATAGCAAAGGCAGCCAGGATTTTTTAATTAAATCGACCGGAAATCCTGCGATTAATATTATTTCAACGGTTTTATAGGAAAGAGTTACTGTATGTTTTAAATTCATCTCCTTACCCGTGAGCCCCATAAATGGGTCTTTTATTGAGTTCAGCAAGTCGATGAGCGCGTTATCTACTGTCATGGGATTGGCCTTTAATACAAAAGTGCATCATAACTCATGAGTTGATTGATCACTAGAGGAACTGTAGACGAGTTTATTTAACCGGCAACAGGCTCGAAGATTTGATATTGCCAGGTTATCCAATGAGTATTAGCCAAATAAAATACCCCACAATGAATAGGCAGATCAGTAAGGCTGGATAAATGAAAGGCATATTCATTGAGCTGTTGTTGGTGTTTGATTTGAGCTATAAATTCATCTTTGCCTGTTTTGAAATCAATAATCCAGAGCTTATTGTCGTGTTCAAAAGTTCTATCGATGATTCGGGTTACCAGGCTTTTTTGATGCTCCACCAAAAGTTCATACTCATTACGTTCCTTGTCTTGTTTGGAAATAATCCACAATCCTGTTGGATTAGCGAATAGAGCCGTCATCTGCTTTTTAAGAAGGTTTATCGAAGCCTCCTCAGTTTCTTTATCAAATCCCAAGGACTCAAATTCACTCTTTACCCAATCCCAGGGAATTTGTTCCTGACTTTGAGGATGATTATCACAGATCCATTGTAATATTTGATGACCAATAATGCCGGTTAATCGGGGAATTCCGGTTGAAAGACCACTCATTTTATTTAACTGGCCTTCCTGAAAAGAAGGAGGGCTCAGATAAAAATGAAGCGGGAGCCGGTATACAGAGGGTAAATGATTAGTATTCTCAATATTTTTTTCTTCAGGACTGTGCTCGATAAAATCCTGATTCTTTAATAAGCTTCGAAAAGAACTTTTACAATTTCGTGAGGAGGAGTCAAGCAGGTACAGCCGTGATTTGGCTCGGGTTACTGCGACATAAAGTACTCTTTGAGCCTCGTAACCGGATTTTTGCTCTTCTAATTGACCTAAATAATCATACATGGCACAACGCTCTTGATGCGCTCCCTTAATAGGCGACATCAGAAGAAGTGTGTCATGATTATGCGTGGGTAATTTAAGCCATCTTATCATAGGATCATCGCTGCGGTTGGGCTGAGAACCAAGTCCTGGAAGAAAAACCGTATCAAATTCCAATCCTTTTGATTTGTGTATGGTCATGACTTGAAGTCGTGATGGGGTTGCCTGTTGCGAATATAATTTATTCAGTTCTGATACAAATTCAGTGACATCGGCGATGCGCCCATCGACTTCATAGCGGTCGAGAAGAGTCCATAATTGTTCCAAATCTTCGAGTTGATTAGGCATCAGAATGGCATCAAGATGAAGTTTTTTTAACGTTTTAATAACCCATTCAGATAATCGGACCTGATTTCGCTCGGTAAGCGCCTGGTGCATCACTTGAATAAAATACCCAGCACGGGTACGCCCTTCTTCGGTGAGGCCTTGAATTTGCTCCAGATTTAATAAAATACTGAAGATTGATTTTTTCGGATTTACCCGCGCAATGATGTAGATATCATCCAATGAAAGACCACAATAAGGACTGCGTAATACCGCAAGCCAAGAGAGGCGGTTTCCAGGAAATAACAATGTCTGAGTCAGAGACCAGGCGTCCCTTAAATGCTCCAGATTAGTTAATAAATCAATATCTGTGCCCTGATAAGGAATCCGATGTTGGCGCAAGAGGTTAATGATGTCGTTAAGTTGTCCTCTGGAGCGCACTAAAATAGCTAATTTTTGTTCTGAATCGGCTTCTAATTCATGTTGGATCATTTGAATTAGATGCAAAGCCTCCTGCTCTTTACTTGAAAACGAAAAGGCTTCAACCGTGCTTTTGGTTTCCTGGGAAATCACATTAACTGAGGGGTGAAAAGTTACGGCTCCAGATTCAATATCAAATTGTTGGGGAAATATTTTGGCAAAATGAAAATTTACCCAGTTAACCAGCGTGGCAGTGGAGCGAAAATTGCACTTTAACTCCAGGAATGTAAGTGAAATCGGTCCAATTCCTTGCTCTTTTGCTCGCAAAAATAAACCCACTTCTGCTTGCCGAAAGCGATAGATGGATTGCATGGGGTCACCCACAATAAAAAGGGTTTTCCCATCCCCTGACTGCCATCCTTGCACCAGTCGGGTTAATAATTCAAATTGGCTGATGGAGGTATCTTGAAATTCGTCTACTAATAAATGATGAATGGCATTATCCAGATATAATCCCAAGTCTGTGGGATTATCCGCAGCCCCCAGCGCATGTAATGCATGTTGCGAGAGGGCGGTAAAATCAACTTCATTATTCTCGCTAAATAAAAGATGCAGATGACCTACCAGTAAAGGGAGAATAACGAACATGGCTTGCAATACTTCCCATTGCTCCGGATCGTATTGGGGGGGAGGTAACTGGCTTATTTGCAGTAACGCAACTAGAAAATCGGGAAAGTCATTTAGTTCTGCTAATAGTTCGGTACTGGCAGACTTAAGGTGGTTGTATTCATCTGCGGTACATTCTTTCTTGTTCAGCCCCACATGATGATCAAAACTTTTGCGAATTTTATTATCGCTTCCTAAAATCAATTTACACAGAGCAGCTGCTATTTGTTGATTACAGTCCTTAAAATAATACCAGTCTTTAAGTATGTATCGCGGTGATTGGGGGTTATTTTCAACCACAGCCAATTCGCGTGCGAGTTGAGTTAGCCGCTCGGCGATATGGAGAGGAAGACTTTTGACAAAGCGGGTCAACTCGTGTTCTTCAATGAAACTTAAGGCACGTTCAAACGCTGATTTATCTTGATCGCGTGCTGCGAATAATAAGGTTATCCATTGGTCTCTTTGTGATAATAATGTTTTGAATAAATCGAGAAGTTTTTCCTGTTTATTATCGACATGAAGCAGCAATATTTTAATGGCATGGTGGTAGTCAGGATTTTTAATGGCAAATTGAATACACGCTCTGGCCGCATTGACATAAAGGCTTTGTGGCTTGTCACTGATTTGAGCGTAAGCTATTTGTCGCTCGAGGAGGGGGATTGCCTGATTAATGCTTTGATTTAATGAATCGATGGTAATGATTTTTAACCGATTAGACTGATGAAGTATATCCCAATCCAATTGATAACTGTGCTTTAAAGCATCTTTGGCATAATTTAATGTCATTTGCTGATGCGGATTTTTAGCCGGTTCATTGGCTGCAGCTTGCTGTAACGCAAGGATAATTCGCTCGCGCATTTCATTTGCAGCTTTTCGGGTAAATGTTAAAGCAATAATTTGTTCGGGAGTGCTTACGGTGCTTAAAAGTCTTAAATACCGCTGGGTCAGGATTTCTGTTTTTCCTGATCCAGCGGGAGCTTGTACAATATAGGATGCGAAAGGATCGGTAGCTTTGACTCGTTGGTCACTATCTACAAGCATTATTTATTATTCCAAAACAATTTCTTCAGCAGGGGGGCGTAAATTATATTGGGAACTCATGCAATGTCCATAGGCGCCGGTATTTGCGATCAGAAGAACATCGCCTTCAACAGTAACCGGCAGCAATCGATCATATCCCAAAGTATCGCCTGATTCACAAATCGGTCCGACAATATGAGAAAAACCTGCTTTCTCTTCATGAAGTCGGGTTAAATTGACAATCTCATGATAGGCACCATATAGGGAGGGTCTGATTAATGAATTCATTCCAGTTTCAATACCAATGAATTTTACTTTCCCTTTTTCTTTACATTGCGTCACTTTAGCTAATATTACGCCGCTTTCTGCCACAAAAAATCGTCCGGGCTCAAGCCAAATTTGTAATTTGGGGTATTGAGATTTAACAGCAAGTAATGACGCATCGAGCGTCGCAAAATCGAGAGGTTGTTGACCTGGTTTTTCAACTATTCCCAAACCACCGCCTAAATTAATTGAGCGAACTTTAGGAAACTGATCGGATAACGCTGCCAACATTAACGCGGTTTGTTGCCACAAGTCAGGGGTCAGGATACCGCTGCCTGAGTGGGCGTGTAACCCCACGACTTTAATATTGTGTTTTTTAGTAAGCGTCAGAATTTGGCCAATATCATTTTGAGTAATACCAAATTTGGATTCGTTGCCACCGGTTGATACATGTTTGTGATGACCCGCTCCACTACCTGGATCAATTCGAACCATTATTTCCTGATTTTTAAATAAGTCCGCCCAGTGCTCCAGAGGATATAAGCTATCAATAGTGACGTAACAACCTATCTTAAATGCATACTCATACTCTGATTTTGGAGCAAAATTAGGCGTGAACAAAATGCGCGTTCTATCAATCTCTGGGAATAAACCAAGTACTAAATCCAGCTCTTGAATCGAGACACATTCAAATCCAATGCCTTCTTTTTCCAACGTTTTTAAGACTGAAGGATAGGGGTTGGCCTTGATGGCATAAAAAAGTTGATCAATGGATTCCATAGCCAAAAGTTGCTGGGCGCGACTGGCCTGGGTTGGGCTATGATAGACATAGCAAGGGGAATGTATGGCGCTGGCAGTAAGTAAGCGATCCCTATCAATTTCCCACCAGGGAGTGGGACGTATATTAGGTTTCCCAAACTCCTCATGCCAGCTTTTGGAATAATAAAAAATTTGCGGGTTACTTTCGATAAGCAAATGATGTAATTTTTGACATAATTTGTCTGCTTGTGATTCATCAACCACAAAAGTCAGGTTTAAATCGTTCGATGCCAGTGACATGAGGTAAACCTGTTTTGCGTCAAAAACTTCCAGCGCTGGTCCAAGATGAGGCAGCACGGTGCGAATATGATGACCTACAAGACTTACTGCGCTACAGGGCTCAATTAATTTGGCGCGACCAAATATATTCAGGTCTGCAATAAGTTCATTAATAGCCACTCGGTCATGCAGCTTTGCAGTAGTATCTAAAGAGAGGGTTACGTTAAATTCTGAGGAGGATAATAAATCAACAGAAAAACCGTGTTTTTTAAACGCCGCAAACACATCAGCCAGAAATCCAACCTGCTGCCACATATTAAGCGTGTCAATAGAAATCAGTAAAATGCTGTGTTTCACCTGGATGGATTTAATTAACGGGGCGTTTTCATCAATATCTTTGGTGATAAGAGTGCCTGAGTGCTCAGGCAATTGGGTAAATTTAACCGCCATGGGAATATTGGCCCGACGAACCGGTGGGATGCAATTAGGATGCAACACTTTGGCACCCATAGAGGCAATTTCCTGTGCTTCATCGTAATTGAGCTGCTTTAATAAACGAGCATGAGGTAGCTGATGGGGGTTAGCTGTATAAATCCCCGGTACGTCAGTCCAAATTTCACAGGATGCCGCCTGAAGTTTTGCGGCTAATAATGCCGCCGAAGTGTCTGATCCGCCTCGCCCTAATAATACCGTTTCACCATGGCTGTTTGCTGCAAAAAATCCTTGAGTAATAATTGCCTGCGCGCCGCAGGTCAAGAATTTTTCAACTAATTGGGGATCGTATTCGCTCTCGCAACGAGCTGACAAATAGTTAACTAATTCACCACCTAACGCATGAGTGCTGACTAATAATTCCCGTGCATCATACCATTTGCTAAGGATGCCCTGTTGCTGGAGAAAAGCATGTCCAAGGCGAGTCATCATGAGCTCACCCATGCTTAGGATTTGGGCATGTGTTTTAGCCGGGGCCTGTTTTAATAATGCGATACCGGTTAGCCATTGTTGCAATTGATGTAAATCATTGGCGATTAATTGCGCATCGACTTCCAGCTCCTTGGCGAGTTGCCAGTGACTGTTTTGGATGTCGGTGTAAATGCTATGATGTTCATCCAATAAGGCAGCTTCAATTGCCTTTTCCAGTTTGTTGGAAATCTGAGTCAATGCGGAGCAGACAATTACTGGTTGCGCACCAGAATCAAGGTGTCTTTGTGTAATTGCAGCAATGTTGTTCCAGGTCATTCGTGATGAAACACTGGTACCACCAAATTTGGTTACTATTTGTTGCATGATAGGCTTCCGAACAAAATTAATACACATTAGCATGGACTAAATGATCCGCACAAGTAAGTGCGATTAAATCCCTGTCTGACTGCTAAATACCATAAGACTGATTTTTAAATCATACATCATATTTATCACATCCCCTATTTTAAAAAATACAAATTAATCCGTAATTTGAATTTTAGGCAGAAACAACGGTAAGGTATATAAGCATCGTTAAATGGAGATAAAAATTGACTATTGGAATTAAATTTAGGCGGATATGCAAATTTTTGATCGTCATGGGTCTGTCCAGCTGTTTTGCTCAACATGTTTTAGCCAATGATAGGGATAGTCTGAATAGCCAAGTGGTCCATTATATTGAAGACAGTTGGGATTTGTTAACCCGCAGTCATAAAAATTGGCTGCAATCCGGAATTGATCCCAAATTGCCCATCCAAAAACTGATTATTTACTTGCCTGAGAAAGAAGATATAGAGTTGATCAAATCGGAGATCCCCTCTAACAAATCTGCCTTAATTGAATTTAAACACCTTCCCAATAATTACGCGCAGATCAAAGAGCACGGGTTACTTTACCTGCCACATCCTTACGTAGTCCCTGGAGGTCGCTTTAATGAAATGTATGGGTGGGACAGTTTTTTTATTGAATTAGGGCTGTTGGAAACGAATCGCCTCACCCTGGCTAAAAATATGGTCGATAACGTTCTCTATGAAATAATGAATTATGGAATGATACTAAATGCAAATAGAACCTATTATTTAGGCCGCACACAACCCCCTTTTTTGACGCAAATGATTTTGGCCTATTATGAAAAAAAACCTGACAATACCTGGTTGCAATCAACCATCCCGGCTATTAACAAATTATATAATCATTGGACATCACCACCGCATTCCATTCCAGATCTTGGTTTATCTCGATACTATGCCGGGGGGCAAGGGATGACGCCAGAAGAATCGCCCACTTATTATGAGAAAGTTGTGCGCTATTTTAAAACACACTCTATCACAGATTATGATAAGTCACTTTTTTTTGATGAACGCAAAAACCAGTTAACTGATCTTTTTTATATTGCCGACAGGACCGTAAGAGAGTCTGGTTTTGATATCACCGCAAAATATGGACCATTCGGTGCAGGAATATTGGATTATGCACCGGTAGACTTAAACGTTTTACTTTATAAAATGGAAAAAGACACCCAAAAAATTCTAAATATTCTTGGTCAATTTAAAGCAGCGAATGAATGGGGGCAAAGAGCAAAGCACAGGTTAATTACAATTAATCGTTATCTTTGGGATCAACGTGCTGGATATTATTATGATTATAATTTCAAAACGAAAGAGCGCAAAATATATCCATTTGCCACTACTTTTTATCCTTTATGGGCGGGTATAGCATCCAGAGAGCAGGCAGCTGCGGTAATGAATCATGTGTCCGATTTATTAGTGAAAGGTGGAATTGTTACCAGTATTAATCATTCCGGCTTGCAATGGGATGCGCCATTTGGTTGGGCTCCCATGCAGTATTTCGCGGTATTGGGATTGCAGAAATATGGATACTCCAAGATGGCGTTGGAGATTGCCCAGTTGTTTCTCAATACAGTTAACACGGGATATGAACGACATCATGCTATTTTTGAAAAGTATGATGTTAAAACGTTGAGTACCCGAACAGATAACAAAATTAA
>JAUXYG010000075.1 GCA_030694525.1 Legionella sp.
CCTGAACCATATCGCAATTCATTGCGCGCACCAGCTCTAATTGCTCTAAAGTTTCAACACCTTCGGCAATTACCGAAAGCTTTAAGGTGCGCGACATAGCAACGATACTTTGCACCAGATTTAAATCGTTACTATTTGTAGTAATCCCCTGAATGAAAGCCCGATCTATTTTCAAGCTCTTAAAAGGATAGCTACGGATGTAATTCAATGATGAATAACCAATACCAAAATCATCTAATGAACAATTTATATTCATTTCATTTAACTGCTGGATTTGCGATAAGATAAATTTAGAGTCATCGATAAAGGCCGACTCGGTAATTTCAAAAATTAATGATTCTGGGGATAATTTCTTCTTTTCTAAAATGGCTTTAACCTTACTTACAAAATCCTTTTGTTTTAATTGAAGGGTAGAAATATTTACTGCAATTTGTATTTCTTTATTCATAAGTAATTGCCAATCTTTTGCTTGCTGGCACACTTTTTCTAAAATCCAGTAGCCCAAAGGAATAATCAAACCAGTCTCCTCAGCTATAGGGATAATTTGATTCGGTAAAACCGGGCCTAATTTAGCACTCTTCCATCGGAGCAGAGCCTCTGCAGCAACAATAATATTATTCTTTAGAGAAATTATGGGCTGATAATAAATTTCAAGTTCATTTTTATTGAGCACCTGATGTAATTCCGATTTAACCCGAATATGATTGCTCGCAATTTCAGCCATAATATTCTTAAATACAGTCCAGTTATTCTTTCCCCGTAGTTTACTTTGATACATTGCTGTATCCGCATTGCGCATCAGGGTTTTTGCATCGGTACCATGGATAGGAAAAATGGCTATTCCAATACTTGATGAAACATATATATCCTGGGATTCGATCCGAAAAGGCTCCTCACAAATATCCTGAAATTTTTTAGCAATATATTCCGCATCCTTATCCTGATTGAGGTTTTCCAAAATAATCATGAACTCATCGCCCCCTAAACGGGAAATGGTATCAATTTTTCTCGTAATAGATAAATAACGCTCCGAAAGAGCCTTCAACAAAACATCCCCAGCAGCATGGCCTAATGAATCATTTACATGTTTAAATTCGTCTAAATCAAGAAATAACACAGCCAGTTTTTTTTTATTTACTTGGGCGCGCGAAATAGAATGCTCGAGACGACTATAGCCATAAGAGCGATTGGGAAGATTGGTTAAATTATCATACGTTGCCTGATGCTTTAACATTTCTTCATAACTTTTTTTCTGTGATATATCTTCCATAACTGCCAGATAATGAGTTACCCCATCATCCTCATTGCGAAGTGGGGAAATAATCATGGATACCCAGAAGAACTCGCCCTGCTTATTTTTATTGAGTAATTCCCCACGCCACTCCAGACCTTTTGCTATTTGTTGCCACATTAAAGCATAGGTTTCCCGCGGCGTCTGTCCTGATTGTAACATTCGTATATTTTTACCAATAATTTCGGTGGAACTATAGCCTGTTTGCATCAAAGTCATGGCATTAACGTATTCAATAGTTCCCTTCATATCGGTTATCATGACTAAAACAGGGCTTTGCTCCAAAGCACGAGTCAACTTTCTAATAGTATCTTGCGATTCTTTTTGCGCCGAAATATCCCGAACAATAGCTAATACCAGCTTTTTACCAGTAGCGTTAAATATGCCTAACCGCACATCAACAGGAAAAATGGTTCCATCCTTCTTACGGTGTTTCCCCTCAAGATTAACAGGGCCATGTTGCAAATTACGCCACATTTCATTCAAAGCCTCAATGGATGCACCTACTTCAATATCCCAGACATATGCATGTTTCAGTTCCTCAAGTGTATATCCAAGGGATTTACACCCCGCGGTGTTCACCTCCAGGATTAACCCCTCTAAATCATGAATAAAAATTCCATCAGAGGCAGCATTCATTAAATTTCTATAACGCGCCTCACTTACTCTTAGTTTATTAATCTGAGCTACCTGCTCAGTGATATCCTGTTTTATCGCAATATGTTGCGTCACTTTCCCTTGATCATTCATTACTGGCACAATCACTGTCTGCGCCACCCAATAACTCCCGTCTTTTTTCCTCGAATTTATTTGTCCTCGCCAGGTTTTACCTCGTTCCAAGCGGTGTTTAATTTCCTTAAATAAAGCAAGATCTTCTTGTGGGGAACGTAATAAAGTTGAGACCATCTGACCAATAGCTTCAGAAGCTTTGTATTGGGTTATTTTTTCAAAGGCAGGATTAACATAATGAATTATGGCTTGTGAATCAGTGATTTCTACAGAATCACCCGCTTTTTCAAGGATAGTATTTAATAATGTTTCCTGTTGTTTGCCATTAATCCTCAGTAATCCAAGATTAACTATCCCCAAAAAAGTTTTAAAAAAAGGGTGTTTTGTAAAAAATTTATCCTCAGGTAAATCAAACCAAATACTCATTCCATATAAATTGTTCAGCGTTTTTTCCAGATATATATCTATTCTGTATGAATGATTGCCTTTATTATCAAGACTTGAAAAATAACATACATCCAAGGGTTTAATCTGGTTAAGCAAGGTTAACTCCGTTGCAATAGATAAACTGGGATCATAGTGCAAGCCCCGAGAGCTAATTATGGACACCCGATTGGAGTTATACTGCCATAATGCTATCGTTTTATCATGGAGTACAGGATGTTCATTTAATAAATCCAATACCCCTCTGCCAAAGGAAAATAACGTAACTTGCGCATGGCTATAATCTATTAGGCGACTGACTAATTCATGCTCTAGTTGATTGATACCCAAGTTATCTCCTGGCTTGTGGTGTTATAACTAACTTTGTAATTGCAATTCATTTAACTATAGCCTTTAAGGTGAATTATTGCATGATACGCACCATAAACTGACCTTAATTAATACTTATAGTATAATCTTAGTATACGGACTATTAATGGAGTCATTCATGGACTGCAGCACCAAAGTAGCGATTATCAGCAGCGCACGCACCCCGTTTGTTAAATCACAATCACTTTATTTAGAACGATCCAATCAGGGCTTACTTGAAATTGTGTTAAAGAATTTAATAAATAAAACCCACATTCAGGGTCAAATAATGGGAGACGTTATCGCAGGAGCAGTAATGAACCATCCCTTTGACTGGAACCTTGCGCGCGAAACAGTTTTAGGTAGCGAATTATCCCCAGACACCCCCGGGCTAACTATTCAAAGAGCCTGTGGCACCGGTTTGGAGGCAGTAAATCTTGTGGCTTTAAAAATTGCCGTAGGACAAATTGAAGCGGGTATTGGTGGAGGAACGGACACGAACTCAGACATTCCGCTCATTGGTCAGCGAAAGTTAACTCATTTTCTGATTAAATGGCGACAAGCCCGAGGATTTAAAGAAAAACTGGCGTTGTTGAAACAGTTTAACTGGAATCTTTTAAAACCACAGCTTCCTGAGGTAAGAGAGCCTCGTAGTGGTTTATCTATGGGTGAGCATTGTGAGCTCATGGTTAAAGAATGGGATATATCCCGCCTGGCTCAGGACGAATTAGCCCTCCGCTCACATCAGAATGCAGCTTTAGCCTACGATGCCGGTTTTTATGAAGATCTGATTACCCCAGTTGATGGTTTAAGCAAAGATACCATTACCCGCCCCGATACAACTATTGAAAAATTAGGGCAACTAAAGCCAGCCTTCGATCGTTCGGGCAAAGGAACACTCACAGCGGGTAACTCCACTCCGTTAACCGATGGAGCCTCTTTAGTGCTGCTTGGCACCGATTACTGGGCTAAAGAACATAATCTGGAGGTTCTTGCCTATTTTAAAGATTGTGAAGTAGCCGCCGTAGATTTTGTTCATGGAGCAGGATTATTGATGGCGCCCACTGTTGCGGTAAGTCGGCTACTGGAACGGAATCATCTCACATTGCAGGATTTTGACTTTTATGAAATACATGAAGCTTTTGCAGGCCAGGTTTTATGTACTCTTAAAGCTTGGGAATCTAAGGAGTATTGTCAACAAGTTCTGGGGAGAAACGAGCCGTTGGGAAGTATTGACCTTACTAAAATGAATGTTAAGGGAGGTAGCTTGACCTTGGGTCATCCATTTGCTGCAACTGGGGGGCGAATAGTAGGTGCTGGAGCTAAAATGTTGGCGCAAAAAGGCAATGGGAGACTCCTGATTAGCGTTTGTACCGCAGGGGGCATGGGCGTGGCTGCCATACTTGAACGATAATAGAATATTATGCTATTTAACACTACAATCAGTTTTGTTTAGCACCTGAATTTAAGACGCAGGGTGTTAGCCTGTATGGGAAGAGGGTAATAGAGAAATGTTCGGCGGTTATCCCGTATAGGACTTCGTCTTATACGGGATACAAATAGATGAACCATTTGTTAATTTACGGATACTTTTAATTCAACATCCACATTACCACGTATCGCGTTGGAATATGGGCACACTTTATGCGCTTTATTAACTAAATCTTCCGCATCAGCTTGATTTAACCCTTGAATATGAGCATGCAGTTTCACTCCCAGCTTAAACCCTTTTTCCGGAGTGGGGTATAAGGAAACCGCGGAAGTCATCGATGCATCACCCAATTCTATTTTGTGCAGCTTGGCCACATGACGAATCGCGCTTTCAAAACAGGCCGCATAACCGCTGGCGAATAATTGTTCCGGATTGGTCGCACCACCCGACCCACCTAACTCTTTAGGCATGGCTAAATCCAGTTTGAGCAATCCATCGCTTGTTTCGACATGCCCATTGCGACCACCGTGAGTAGTGGCAGTAGTAGTATAAAGTGCTTGCATTTATTTATCCTTAAATAATTATCGTGCTTAAGTTAGTGTTCTTTTTTGATGGTGTCAACAAAAGTTATTGGGTGCTTTTTAATCCTCTTACCGGTGTATCTATGTGATAAACATAATGATTAATAATCTGTTCCGCTTGCTCGCTGGTTAAAGGTTTCGTTATAGCACCTTCCATAAAATATTGCTCACAATCATATTTCACCACATCCGCCTCATAACCCGTGAGCGCAATAATAGGAACATGAAATTTCGTGTCCTGTTCCAGGCGCCGCAGTTGTTTAGCTACAACGTATCCAGAGGTGCCTTCAAGTCCAATATCCATTAATACCAAATCATATTTTCCGGGTCCAAAAAGTGCTAAAGCCTGATCGCCAGTTTCTGCTATGTCTACTTGGCAATTTAAAGCGGTGAGTAATGCTTTTTCAACATTTTGCGCAATTAAATTATCTTCTATCATTAAAACGTTGGGCAACTGGGTTGTTTTGGTGGATTTCCTGGTTTTGGGTTTTCTTTTATCCGTTGATTTAACTGCAGCTTCCAAATGTTTCATTTGAGTTACATCGGTGAGAACCACAATCAAACCCACGATATTTTTGTTTTCATCAAACATGGGCACCCGGGTTGATTTTAAATACAGTCTCTCTTTGATGTCATCAAAAATAGGCTTTTCATCAATATTATAACGAGGGACACCTGAAAAAATTACATTCATGTCATCCAATTTAAGGGATTCAACACGAGCCTTAGGCCAACGTGCAAATCGTGTCATCTGTTCGTATGGAGTGCCATTAAAATCGCGCAACTCATTGAGACCAAGAAGCGCCACAAAATTATTGTTACAGCCCATTAAATTACAATCCACATCTACCCAATAAACACTATCAGGAACTGTATTGATGATATTCATGTAAAATTGATGTAATGAACTGGTACCTGTGAGATTTCCACCCTTATGATGCCAAGACATTCCTGTTCTCCATTTTTTGTTTTCAACAAAATTATAGTACAAATTGTGCGCCTTAGTTACATAGGGCTCGAACCCAAAATACAGTGGCAAATTAAATCACAAAAGGACTTCAAACTCATGTTCGGACAAGTTAAGATAAAGTTCTATACATTATTCTTAAGTCATTATGCTAAACGCAAGTTTCCTTGACACCTTAATCAGTGAAGTTGATAACGCACTACGAGCCTTGGTACCTCCTTCAAACAGAATTACAGCTCGTTATTCACCCGCCAGGGATATAGCCGAAACAGCACTGACCGATAAGGAAAAAAAACACATCGCAGGATTGATGCGCGTAAATCATGCTGGGGAGGTGTGCGCCCAGGCTCTATATCAAGGTCAAGCACTAACCGCACGACTGACTGATGTAAAAGAACAGATGGCTCAGGCTGCCGCTGAAGAGGTGGATCACCTGGCCTGGTGTGAAGAACGTTTAAGCCAATTAGGGAGTAAGCCCAGTATTTTGAATCCTATTTGGTATGGCGGTTCATTATTGTTAGGGGCTTTAGCCGGACTTGCCGGTGATAAAATAAGCCTGGGCTTCCTTGCGGAAACGGAACGACAGGTTACCTCCCATTTACAAAATCACCTTAAAGGAATACCCCCAGAAGATAATAAAACCAAGGCAATACTTGAGCGAATGCAGGATGACGAAGCACATCATGCTGAAGAGGCGGTTGCAGCCGGCGCCATAAAGCTTCCTTTTGTAGTAAGACAATTAATGACTCAAATTTCCAAATTAATGACTAAAAGCAGTTACTATTTCTAATAAAACAGGGAAAATCTGTATGGATTACCACACTTTATTTATCCTTTTCGTCATATTTATTGCTTTTATTTTTGATTTTATTAATGGTTTTCATGATGCCGCCAACTCCATAGCCACTATAGTGACCACGGGAGTTTTAACCCCGCGCCAGGCCGTGCTTTGGGCTGCCTTTTTTAATTTTATTGCCTTTTTGGTATTTAATTTAACCGTGGCCAAAACAATAGGTAATGGCCTTATCGATACCTCTCTGGTAGATCCTCAATTTATATTAGCGGCATTAATCGGTGCGATCTTCTGGAACCTGGTTACCTGGTATTATGGCATTCCATCAAGCTCATCACATGCGTTAATTGGCGGCCTTGCGGGTGCAGCAATAGCAAAAGGTGGATTTTCAACGTTAAAACTGGCGGGATTTTTTAAAGTCGCTATCGGAATTGTGTTGTCTCCCGCATTAGGATTATTGATTGGCTACGGTTTTACTCATCTTCTCACTAGATTATTAAGGCATAAGTCCGAAAAACAACTCAATAAGCTATTTAAAGGATTCCAATTAGCATCATCGGCATTATTAAGTGTAACCCATGGTGGAAATGATGCCCAGAAAACCATGGGCATTATTGCAATACTTTTGTTTTCGGCAGCATGGATTGAAGGTGATTTTTATGTGCCTTTCTGGGTTGTTATTTCATGTCATGCGGTGATAAGTTTGGGGACTTTATTTGGCGGATGGCGAATTGTTCACACCATGGGCCACAAAATCACCAAACTAAATACGATGAAAGGATGTGCTGCAGAGACTGGGGCTGCGATCACCATTTTTGCCGCCACCGAATTTGGTGTTCCAGTATCAACCACTCATACCGTAACAGGGGCAATTGCCGGGGTAGGATTAATCAGCGGTTTTAGTGGCACCCATTGGCCAGTATTAAAACGCATTTTTTTCTCATGGGTTCTTACTATTCCTGCAGCTGCCATTGTCGCAGCTGCCATTGAGCTATCCTATTACTGATTATTCCGTTTCAATAATTATTTCCAATTGACTATTTTTTCTACTGAAAACAAAATAAATAATAATTCCTATGACCATCCAGACGGCAAACCGAAGCATGGTGACTCCTGGTAAATTGATGATTAAATAAAAACAACTGATAATTCCTAATACTGGAACATACGGCATTAGGGGCGTTTTAAAAGGCCTGGGCATATCAGGATGCGTATAACGTAAATAGATAACCCCAGAGCATACGATAATAAAAGCAAATAAAGTTCCAATATTAACTAATTCTGCCAAATCCCCAATGGGAACCATGGCCGCAATGGACGCCATAATCAACCCGCATAATAAAATAATACGAATTGGTGTCTTTGTTGTCGGATGAGTCCTGGCAAATATACGTGGCAATAATCCATCTCGTGCCATCGCTAAAAACACCCTCGTTAGACCATAGAATAATACCAGCATCACGGTAGTAAGTCCTGCCACAGCTCCAACGCCAACAAGACCTGCAATTGTCCTATAACCGAGAACCAATAGTGAATGGCTAATTGGAGAGGAAACATTTAATGTGGGATAATAGGCAATACCCGTCAATAATCCGGCGACAATTATATATAAAATGGTACAAATGACTAGAGAACCAATAATGCCGCGGGGCAAGTCACGCTGAGGATTAATGGCTTCTTCGGCGGCAGTCGATACTGCATCAAAACCTACGTAAGCAAAAAAGATTAACGACGCACCTTTCATCACCCCTGCCCAACCAAAAGGCATAAATGAAGACCAATTCTCTACCTTTACCTCAGTTGAAGCCACAACAATAAAAAGAAGAATGACTAATAATTTTACGGCTACCATGAGATTATTAAATCGTGTACTGGATTTGACGCCCAGAATTAATAATATCGTTAAGGCCGTTATAATAGACAGTGCGGGTAAATTAAACAGGCCTCCATTTAACGGCCCTTGTAACAAATACCCTGGAATAGTGAGCCCTATAGATAAAAGGAAATCTTTTACATACCCACTCCAACCGACGGAAACTGCTGAGACTGAGATCGAATATTCTAATAGTAAATCCCAGCCAACAATCCAGGCTAAAAGCTCGCCAAAACCTGCATAAGCATAACCATATGCACTACCACAACCACCGATTGATGCCGCAAGTTCAGCATAAGACAGGGCAGCGAAAGCACAGGCAAGCCCTGCTATGACATAAGATATTATAACTGCAGGGCCTGCATGAGTGGCGGCGACGATACCTGTTAGTATGAAAACCCCCGCACCGATAATAGCTCCAATTCCTAAAAAAGTAAGATCAAATACAGTCAGGCATTTCGCCAGATGCGACTCAGCATCGTCTAATGACTCAGAGATATCTTTTTTGCGAAACAAGTCCATGGTAGTATGCTCTTAGGTTTATGACTTTTACCATCAGCGAATGAGCATTCGCTTTTGAAAGTCTGGTTAAATATCCTTATAACTAAAACCTGCCACACTTAACTCTATCACTAAATTAAGGCTGGGAGAAACCCCAAAGAAGGTTAATATCTGAATGAGAAAACTGATTGCCGCTGCCTTATTATTTATTTCAATAAACCTCTTTGCAGAAGATACGCCTCAGAGCTGCACGCATTGGATCACTTTTCTGAAACCTATTTGTCACAGGCTTCATCAGGTATGGACCGAAGGAAATGATGAGCTTTATTTTTCCGGATATGCCTGGCACAACCGATACACTTATCGACCTGAAAAAATTAAATCCTTTAATGAAAACGCTTGGGGCGGCGGGCTGGGTAAAGGTTTTTTTGATGAGAAAAAGAATTTTCATGGACTATATGCTATTGCTTTTATGGATTCACACGACCATCTTGAGCCAGCAGTCGGTTACGCTTATTTAAAAATGGCACAATTTACTGAAAATATAAAAGCAGGTATTGGTTATTCCGTCATTGTTACCTCCAGAGTTGATATTAATCACAACATACCCATTGCAGGGATTATACCCTGGGCCTCAGTGTTCTATAAAAAACTATCCATGGGCGCAACCTATATCCCTGGAGCTGCAGGGGCAGGTAATGTATTGTTCCTAATTGGAAAATATAGTTTAGGTTAAAACATAATTATACTCCCAAACAGTTGCATCACTTATACGCTCTTGTTACTCTCTGCGTGGATTTTTAACAAGGTAATAAGGAGATTGTAAACATGAAGTTCAAATCAAAGCTGGCAACTATCGTTAGTACTCTAATTCTTGCAGGCTCGGCATATGCAACTCAAAACACAGTGGTCTGTCCGAGTGTAGGCGCAATTCAGAGCGAAGGCTTAACCATGTCGGGTGAAATTATGACTGGACTTTACCTGACTTACAATATAAGTAATTACAATACTGACGTGAACTGGGTATTTATGGTAGGCCCGGTAGAGGCTGAATCCGAGGATGAATCCTTAGAACATAGCAATGAACTGCTGTCCGTCCTCTCCGGCAATCCAACTCCCGAAGAAATTGAACAAGATACTTGGGCCTGCGATTATAATTTAGGGGATGATGGTATTATGGCTATGGCTATTCATTCTGATGATATGCTATCACCTCAAAAAATGACCCGTTTTTTAAGAAGACATCATTAATAGTGTCATTGATGTGTCAAAATAAATGATTTCGAAGGTGCCGTGACTTGCTCACGGCATATTAAATTTAAAATTTATTAGTCGGACTCTGAGTAACATCATGTTCGTTTGTATTTTCAGCAGTTGCAGCTGAAACACTTTGTGTCGACTCCAATTTTTTCTGAAACTCATTTATTTTGGGTATAATTTCCATTTGACGGCTATATCGTTTTTCATCTTTACTTTGCAATAACTGCTCATTACCGGTAATAAATCGCAGAATTTTTATAAACCAATTGGCCTCTTCCGGCTGGGCTGGTTTCATTTGAATATTGTTGCCTAAGCCATTAACAAAAGAATCTACAGCTTTATCATAACTACCAATACCCTTATCTCTTCTAATATCTTCAGGTACACCACTGACGTCATCATTATTAGGATCAACCCAACCTATTCCTGTCTCCAAATTGCTTAAAATTGATTCTACATTGGGAATATTAATGCCGGTGTTTTTAGCCTGTTTTATCAAATCTTGAAACTCGATTAACATTTGGTGTATTTCATCTAAAGATTTATTGTCTTTCGGATCTGAAATTTTAGGTAACCCATTAAGTGTTGCCTTCTGACTTAGTTTTTCTATGGCCGGAAAAATTGAGCTAAACCCCTCAATTTTTTTAGCATTGTCAGTTGTATTATCCAATATTTTCTGAGCGTAACTAACAAAAATCGCTTTGACAAACTGTTCTGCAATCTCACCTTCTGTACCTTTTGTTTTTAGTAATTGATAATCATTCCCAATTGCATTAATGACTGTTGGATGCAACGCAGTTCTGTCTTCATTCAACAAATTAGGTAGTACCTCATTTAATATTTCTTGCATATGCTCTGTTAACATTTTTTTATCATAAATTTCTTTCATTTGCTCATATGAGGGGACTGGGCAAGAAAAAGAATCAAATATACGAGATAAATTTCCAATTGAGCTTTGCCCGGCCTTAAGTATCGTATCCGGTTGATTTTTTTCTCCATTAGGATCATGTTCTTTTGTCAGATGTTCAATTAAATGCTCTTTAAAATATTCACTGTATTTGCTTACCTCAGCTTGCTCTGTATGGGCCCGATGAATATTTTCCCATTTACTATTTGACATATAAAACTCGGTTTTTTAAAACATACTTTAATAATAGCATTAATTAGAGGCATAATGCTTAAAATTTGTCCCTATTATTAATAAATAATGTCTAGCCTTATCTTTGGCTGAGTACATACCGCCATCCAAAGTCTCTTTGGTACTTCTCGTAAAATGTGCTATGTTTTCATAAGGATAATTATTAAGGATTTTGCATATGAGGCCATTTATTGAGCAAGCACAAATGTATGCTGCTTATCATCAGAATGTTACAACGCGCTACACCCATCTTATTGGGGTGCCTTTGATTATTCTTTCTCTCATGATTTTGCTAGGTTTTGTTAAAATCATAATTCCTGGGGTATATGGTACCAATTTAGCTTGTCTTACATCACTGGCGGTATTGGTTTATTATTTCAGACTTAATTGGCAACTGGCGCTTCCCTTAACGCTCGTCTTTATTATTCTATTGTGGGTAGCCAGCTGGTTTAATTATTACGGCCCGACTACATTTGGCGTTTGGGCATTCCTCATTACGTTTGTAGTGGGGTGGGGTATTCAGCTCTATGGTCACTTTGTTGAAGGGAAAAGGCCAGCTTTTTTTACTAACTTGAATCAAGCACTTATTGCCCCTATGTTTCTAATGGCAGAACTGTTTTTTATGGCTGGACTCATGAGTTCTTTAAAAGAAAAAATTTATGGACCAATCATTGAGGAAAACACGTTATAGCGCAGTAACATCGCCGTCTGGGACGGCGGTGTCATAAGGAACATGAATTAATCAAAAATCATCTGCTATTAAGATCCTGTGGCAAATTGCCGCATAGTCATTTTAAAGCATTGATGAATTTTGTTATTACGTTTGAAATCCTGATCAATGGTTTGCATGGTAATGTCTTGAACAGCGTACTTTTCCATCAAACTGGCGTCGAGTTTAAATTGACGTAAATTTGTGGAAAAGTATAAAGTACCGTCAGGATTTAACAAGCGCATCGCTGAGTTAATTAACGTCACTTGATCCCGTTGAATATCCAAAGTATCCGTCATCCGTTTTGAGTTTGAAAAACTGGGGGGATCAAGAAATATTACATCAAAGCGATCACGAGTGATTTTCAACCATTCGCGACAGTCCGCCGAAACGAATTGATGACGCGATAAATCAAGATGATTTAATCTGAAATTCTCCTCTCCCCAGCGCAAATAAGTATTCGATAAATCCACGTTGGTGGTTATAGCCCCGGCCAAGGCTGCATGCACACTGGCACTTGCGGTATAACAAAAACAATTAAGAAATCGGGTGCCCGGTTTTAATTGAGCAAAACGCAGTCTTAAAGGACGATGGTCAAGAAACAGACCAGTGTCCAGGTAATCGTATAAATTTACTTTGAGCTGCGCACGACCTTCGGAAACTACCATTGTTTGATGCTTTTGATCCATCTTCTGATATTGCTCCGCACCTTTTTGCTGCTTTCGTTGCTTCACAATCAATTTTTCAGAACCTATACCCAAAGCGCGGGGCACTACTTGCATGACGTCCAGGCTGCGCTTTTCTGCCTTATGAACCGGGATGCTGGAAGGAGCGGCATACTCTTGTAACACAGCATAATCATTGTATAAATCAATAGCGTAGGCGTACTCTGGTAAATCAGCATCGTAGACGCGATAACAGGAAATGTTATTTTTCTTTGCCCATTTGCCAAGATGTTGGTGGTTTTTTTCCAATCGATTAAGCAGCATTTGTGCATTGGGAGAAAGAGTACTACTCATCGTACCTTTTAACTCATTGGCAGGGGAAATATCCAGACAATATAATTTACATTCTAACGGACCATTATAGAGGGTGTACTGTTTACTGGCACGCAAGCCCATGGATTTAGCCAGTACCGGATTTGAAGTCAATACCGCTGCCTTCCAGCCTGAATAATGAGTATGAAGTGTCCTTCCCAACTGTTGATAAACCGGCACCAATTGGGTCGTCTCACCCAAACGCTCACCATAAGGGGGGTTACAGACCACAAGCCCTCTATCGTTATCTGCAGTACTTTCTTTTACTGATAAGGTTTCAAAACGAACTAGGGGTGCAACACCTGCACGCTCCGCATTAGCACGAGCCATGGTCACAGCCTTTGGATCTATATCGCTACCACGCAAAACCATGGAAACTGGCTTAACCTGCTCTAAGGCCTGATGGCGTAATTTTTCCCATAATGCGCTTTGATGTTGTGCCCAATGCTGTAGGGATTGATCGTGTCGTAATAAGCCGGGAGCTATGTGAGCGGCCATCATCGCAGCCTCGATAACCAATGTGCCCGAACCACAAAATGGATCGTGCAAGGCATAGCCTTGCGCCGCTAACTCAGGCCATTTTGCTCTTACTAATAGGGCGGCGGCCACATTTTCTTTTAATGGAGCCGAACCCGCCTTTAGGCGATAACCTCGTTGATGCAGGCTGTATCCAGTCAAATCAAAACTTACGGTCAACTGCTCATTTTTCAAATGGGCATGAATTCTAATTTGGGGATTTTCTTTATCTACCGAAGGACGTGATCCGTTTAAACGGCGAAAATGATCGACTATTCCGTCTTTAACGACCTGTGCCCCATACATGGTATTTCGTATTTGCTCTGAAGCACCATGGAACTCGATCGCTATAGTTTTATCTTGTGAAAAAACAGTCTGCCAATGAAAATTAGTACATAATTGATGAATCGCTTGTTCATTGGCGGTGTGGCCATTGAATAAAACCAACTGGATTCGATTTGCTATCCGTGACCAAAGGCATAGCTGATAAATTATTAATAAGCTTGCTTCGCCGTAAACACCTTGAGGACTTACCCGATTAACCCTTAATCCTAAGGCTTTAACTTCCTCTTCCAAAAGATATTCAAGGCCGCGGGGACAGCTGATAAAGAGCGAGAAATTCATATAATAATGGACCTTAGAAAACGAAACAAAGCCTTGGCAGCACCGGTATTTTTCTCTTTAAGATGATCATCAACAGCTTTTTTAATTAACTGCCTTAATTGTTGCACATCTTCGGGTTCATACTGGTTGATAAATTCAGTTAATGCTTCTTTATCATTGCTAATAAGTCGCTCACGCCAAATCTCCACTTCATGAAAGTTGGCCGTAACCGCACTGTCTTCCTCTAAGATATTATCGTAAGCTGCAAGAATTGCCTCAAAATCCGCAGCCCGCATCAGCTTGCCAATAAGCTGAGCCTGACGTCGTTTCGCACCATTACTTTTAATAGCTTTTGCATCAACAATTGCTTTGCGTAAATTGTCAGGAAGTGGCAATAAATTGAGTTTTGCCATGCTGAGATCAATAAATTTTACCCCTACTTTTTTTAAGGCCTCGGCATCTCTTTTTTTCTGTGATTTACTAACTTCTTCATCCATATACGCGCACTGTTATCTAAAAATTGCGCTGATTATACTATAGATGTCTAACGCCTGATACTCTTGATGCTTAGAGAAGGGCAGTGGATTCGGGGTTGGTTTCTGCAAACACAGCCTCTATTCCTGACTCATCGAGCAACTCGCGTGCTTTTTGAGCGATATAACTATGAGTCGTCGCGGTAGGATGCACCCTGTCCCAAAAAAGAAATCCCTCACAATTCAACTCCTTAGCCTGATAAGTAGAAGGAAGCAATGTGTGGGTAAAACTGACTAGTGCAGCCTCTCTCAACACTGGATTATTGCGAATTATATCCCATTGTTTCGTATCAAAACGTTTATCCTGCTGCTTTAAGAAGGAAAATAGTAATTCATCATCCGGTTTCAATGGGATTAACCATCCGGTGTAACTACCCAGATAACAAGAGTCCTCTACATTGCTGAGACCAAAGTCACTAGGGTGATCAAGTGCTGCGTTAAAAATAGAGTGAACATCAAAATAAATAAAAATTACATCAGGATATTTTTGACGCAGAGCATTAACCAGTAAGGTTAACTTTTGATTGTGCAGGTCAACCAGTTGCGTTAATAGTGGTTGTAATTTCATATCGCGAGCCTGAGGAATTCGCCCCAGATCCGGCAAATTAACCAGAAAAAATTTGTTACCCCCATAGCCAATTATGCGCTCTACAACGTTACCTATGGCAGCGACCACCGAGTCGGTAATAGATTCAACATTTGTGGGACCATTTAAATAATTATTAGCACCAATCCAGATGGTGTATAGGCTGGTTTCTTTTTTACCATACGTATGCCAGTATAAATAATTATTTAATTCAAAAGTTAATGTATAGGGTAAGTTTTCTTTATAAGATAAGACCGCACCTGCACCGCCTACTGCATAATCCTGAAATCCCTCCCGATAGTCCTGATAATAGGAATCATACAATCGTTCAATCCAAAGAGGGCCGTTAGAGAATCGACCGGCATAATAAGGCGGTGATAAGGGCAATTTATTCCACATATAACGATACAAATTGCCATTGTCCGACAGACTGTCACCAAAGATTACCATGGTGTCGAACTGTTTATTTCCTGCATGAAGAGAACAAGTGCAGGCTAGAATTAAAATAAATGCGATAATTTTATTCATTACATCAATCCCTTTGACGTACAGCAGTTCATTTAATCCAGCACGGCAAGTGTTGCTGTTTGTTTTGAATAAAACCGAGCAGGGCGATTACGTAAATAAGTATGTCCTACAGCAATCAAATTATAAATCAGGATACATAAAAGTAATGAATGAAGCCAGGTAATCGTAAGTTTGGAAAAAATAGGTAAGGTAATCAATACACCAATACATCCTGAAAGGCTCAAAATCAGAGTCTTTTTCAAAGGAATTTTATTCTGCTGTAAAAAAACCAGCGTCGTTAGCGGCTGCTGCATTGCACCAGCCGTGGTCATTATAGGAAAAGCCACTACAGGGGAAATATTCATCACAAACAAAACCCCTTGAACCATAACAAACAGTCCAATACCTACTGATGTTAATGCCCCACAAATGACTAATGCAAAAAAGGCAATAATTAATTTCCAGGAATGTAATTCAATCAAATCACCACCGACCGGTAATAACCTGAATTGATGAGAAATTAACAAGGCAATAATCAAGGCAAAAGAACAGACCATTGCGAGACGAATGGCTTGCTTGCTGAGCTGACTTACTACAAAGCCGCCCAGTAATCCACCAATACAAGCTCCGGAAACCAAAGTAAGTAAGGTGGTTAAATCAACGTCTACCAAGTGCATGAAAAATAAAGACTCTATGGTGCCAGGAATGACTTGTGCCCCATTATTTACCGCGGGAAGCTCATCATCACGAAAAGTACCAAGCATTTTAGCTAATGCAACATTAACCGCAAAACTGCCAACACCCAGAGTGTCTGCAATAAATGCAATAATTCCACTGAAGAACAGTTTAATATAATTAATAAAAGACAAAGGCTCTTGAGGAGCACGAACCAATTTCAGGATCATTACAGCCACACAAGAAAAACTTAATACGAGGATGCCAAGCGTAATAAAAAAAATGGCCATTCAATGTTCTCTATCTAAATTAATTATTAATTCCGATTGGTACGAATCAGAATTCGGTCTGGGTGTATTCCGATAAGACCCAGAGCGCCATTTATTGCTCAGGTGATTATATCATTATACTGTATGCAAAAACATGAGCCGAAACATTAATGGTACCCTTGAAATAAAAAAGGTACCTTGTTGGCACTTAATCGTACTGTTGAGTGCCATTATCCGCAAGCTGACGTATCAATGCCTACCTGATGAAATATTGAATGAAGCAGTAGCATATTTTCATCAAGCTGCCAAGCAGCAAAAATCACGCCACAAGCAGCTTGTTTGAAATTGGTCACTGGAGTCCAATGCTGACTGTTTGCCAAAATCATTATTTGATAAGTCTTTTTAATACCCATTTTTTGCGACATCAGATAGAACGCTTTATTAAAAATACCACTCGCCGTATGTACTATAAAGCTTTGCCGATCTCTGATATCCGGGAAATTCTTTTTAGCAAAACTCAACAGCTCAGGATAACTAATCTTACATGAGCCCATGTTCCGATTTGCCAATTTTTTATCCAGACAATCAGCAGAGTAGCCGTCTAATGACGGATTATCCATAAATCGTAATGCTTTTGATTCGGTACCTTTGATAATGGTTTCACCAATACCCCAGGTAATTTGAGTCGGATTTAAATAGGCTTTTCCATATAATTGGGGCAAGGTCTCTAACAAATAAGCACGTGACGCCTGACCTGCCATATCAGAAAAGGATTCATTAATCGCACCTGATTCATCATGATATTCAAGATTAGAATGCTGTTCGGTAAAACCATGACTGACTTCATGACCAGCAACATCTAAAGACACCAAGGGATAGAAATTAGTTCCATCACCAAAGGACATGGATTCACCATCCCAAAAAGCATTGTCGTAATTTTTACCAAAATGTACTCGCATAATTAATTGCATCGGATTACCATTGGGTAATTGCAAAGCATTTAACCCGTACCAATTTTTGTACATATCAACTATAGTATTCCCAAAATAATAAGCGTCATTAACCGGCGAAAAAGCACCATTAATATTCTCTTCCTTATTCTGGTTACAAGGGTACTGAAAGGCGGTAGTGTATAAATTGTTCCAATCCCACGCTGAAGTCAGATTGACTAATTTGACCGCGGGAACTTCCATCACACACTGTTCGCCTTGAGCTGTAACATCCAGGCCTGGAAGGCCATCTTTTCCATACCAATATTCGTGGGTTTTTTCGTTACCACCAGGTCCACTGTCCAATAGCGTTTTAACATTGTCCCATTGCGTAGTAATTTCACCGGTTTGGGCATTTACAACAAAAAAAGGCCAGACCGGTTTGTCTTCGTTATTTTTGGTTTTAAAAGAGACCAGATATACTAATGATAGCTGCGCATCTTCATCTGCACGGATTTGCAACTGAACACTATCCTGGTAAGTATTACTTGGAGTTGAGGCTGCAAAGAAAGAATGTTTAGCTAATTCTATTGCCTGATGAGAATCAATTCCCGGCGTTGTATCAATCACGATATCGTTTAGTAAATGACCATTAACCGTACTCTGAGCACTGGCACTGATGCCTTGTTGACGCATTACTATTGCTTGAGCCCCCACCACAGGAATGCCACGATATAGCTGTTGATATCGAATTACTGTCTGATTAGCCTCTTTAGTTTGATAAATTTGTTGCAGGGTGTTTTCATCAATTGCAGTCTTGTTTACCCCCGCTTTTTTAGCGGTATGAGATAAAGAAAATTGCTGAATACTGCTTAATGGTGCTTGATTAAGGTCAAGAACCTGGACTGCAAAAAGATTGGATGTCATTAGAATCAGGGATGCATATACGACTTTTTTTAACATAGAAAATCCATAAAACCCATAATCGCATCATAATGTCACAATAATAAACATTTCGCAATTTTTTTATTCCCAAAAATCGTATTTTACTCATGAGTCAAGGTATTAAAAATTCCCACTTCGAAAATCAGCTAAGGCCTGCATCACTTCCTCTTGCGTATTCATTACAAAGGGGCCATGCCGGGTTATAGGCTCATGAAGCTTTGTAGCAGCTATCAATAAGCAATGACTCGTCTCGTTTGCGTTTAAAGTCAGCAGCTCCCCAGATGATAACTCAGCCAGCACCCCATGATTTATTATTTTACCCGCAACATCCACTTCACCACTCACCACAAATAAAATAGCCTGATAATCTGGCGATATATTTTGTTGCATACTGGTTCCTGCACGCATCGATATATCAAAAAACAAGGGTTTAGTGGCAATATCAACGATCGGGGAAGTAGTTCCCTTATTTGTTGTCCCAGCTATAACTTTTATTTTAAGACCAGAATTATCGTCCTCTACCGGTAGTTGGGCGCCCGACATTTCCTGGTAGCGAGGTTCACGCATTTTTTCAGCGGCAGGCAAATTTAACCATAACTGCAACCCTTGCAATCTGCCACTGGTAGATGAGGGCATTTCAGAATGAACAATACCTTTCCCGGCAGTCATCCATTGCACATCACCAGGTCCAATGGTCCCTCTGTGTCCTTTATTGTCTTCATGGGTTATCTGACCATGAAAGAGATAGGTAATCGTCTCAAATCCGCGATGAGGGTGAGGAGGAAAACCTGCCATAAAATCAAGTGGGTCACTGCTATCAAAATAATCGAATAACAAAAAGGGTTCCAAATCATTGCTTCGATCGACACCAATGTACCGATGCAATTTAACACCCGCACCTTCACGAATTAATAACCCGTTAATTAATCGCTTCACATCAATTGCTAACATGAATAATCTCTTCTAAATTTAATAGTTATAGCATAGTCCAATAAGGCTTTTTTTCCTATCAAGAAAATAAATAGTCCTATAAACACATGCTAATAATTTAAGGAAAAATAAAAGAACGGAGATCTGATGGATACTAACGAACATACCGAATTAGGTAACGAATTACGTTTAAATAATATAACCAATACGCGTTATTTACGCATCGATAAAGAGACTGGTGTGCTTTATTTACGGCTGCAACGTTTTGGTGACAATAACTTGCCCGAACCCATGGAATTGGAGCTGTCAGCAGGCGAGATTATGGCTATGGCTGGTGATTATTTTACTCAGAAAAACTGGACTATGACGCTAAATCTCCCTCATTGCGAACGCTTTGAAAAAGCGTCTGACCTGGGTCATTACCTTATCAATCAGGAAATTACTGAGGAAGAAGAAGTTGCGTTAATAACGGCGTATAACAACCTAGCCGCACCTGACGTGACTCGAAAAATGATTGAGCGAATCTATAACATTAACAATTCAACTTACATTCCGTTCTCAAGTTCATTAAATTTTTATGTACAACAACTCATGCTCTATTTACGGGTAAAAAATTATGGGGAAATGGTTACTCGAAACCAGACTCATTTTACTCCCTGGTCTATTAAAGTATATATGTTAGGGCACGCTATTGCGTTACGCTATGCCCGTTTATCCTATGAGTTAAAGCAACTGGCGCAAGACAGCTATTATCAATCGCTAAACCCTGATGTGTACGCCATTAAAAACTATTTTGCACTAACTCAGCAAACTTTAACCAAAGAAGTACTCAATGATTTTGTGGATCGTCTTCAAGCCCAGGCCTATTCCATGGAATTATTTACTTTCCATTACTACAGCGATCATTTTGCTACCGGACATATGTCTATGGTGGGTGACTTAAGAGTCAAACTGCAAGATCGATTCGGCGTATGGGGAAGCATTTTAGCCAATAATCTGCATGATGAAATTAATCGAATTGGTGCCTATACCTCAAGACCCTATAATCCAAATCCCAACCCTTTGGAGCCTCCTACTCGAGCGCGAGGGGACGGTAAATTCAATAGCTGCTTAAATGGACCCAATCGTCAGCAATGCCTGGCAGGAATGACCGAATCTTTAAATGATCTTCACCAGGTTTTTAATGGCGGCAATGTACCCTCGCAGAATAATTTTGGCGGTTTAAAACACCTGCCGGATATTGATTATACTATTCGCCAACATCAACCCTTAATTGTTCTCAGTGCGAATAAAATATATTATCGTACGAACCTTGCCACAACCCAGACCATATCACCCACTGAATATGATGCCATTAGAGCTAATCCTGCAGCTAACGGCTATACCGAGTTAACCAGTAAGTGGTCAGCATTTGTATTAGTTGCCAAATTACGCCTTTTTCCTTACCTTTATCCCGGTTCATTACTTCCACTACCAACAGAGAAACTACGTGCCATTGAACTGGATGAACGGTCTCGCAATCCGGACCGAGCTCCGATTGAAGAGGATGCATGCGGTTCTGAACTAAAACCGGCAGTGCTGGATTGGCGTGAACAAAGAGGAGAAAGACCTTTAACCAGTGGGTTATTAAGAAACAGCCTGTTTTCTAAAAATAAGCCATCAGAAAATGAAAGTGAACACACTGAGTTGTTACAATCAGCTACTATCAACTAAGTCCTTGCAGGAGGCAATAATAATATTGCCTCATTTACATCCCTTGGCCTGATATGGTACACGTAATATAATAGATTCACGCCCAGTCCCGAGAGAATGATATGAAATCATGGAGCCATTATATTTTTGCCGGAATATTTAGTACGTTTATCGCAGCATCGATAGGTCATGCTGAAATTATGTTGAAAGACACTCAAGGTCAAGACATACCTTTTTCTACACTTAAAGGAAAATGGGTATTTATTAATTACTGGGCTGGCTGGTGTCAAACATGTCTTGATGAGATCCCCCAGTTCAATCAATTTTACAGCCAACATAAGAACGATCCTGTTGCCTTGTTTGCCGTAAATTATGATGAGCTTCCATTATTCCAGCAAAAGAATCTTATTCGCCGATTTAATATCAGTTATCCCAGCCTTATTAATAATCCTGCTCGGGAATTGGATTTGGAAGATATAAGAGGTGTACCAGTCACATTTGTATTCAACCCTGAAGGGGCATTAGTTAAAACCTTGTATGGGGGTCAAACGGCGGCTACTTTAAATAAAGTGATTGCTGATAATAAATGAGAGCGGCGTCTACATCTAAGGGGAATATTAATTCAAAGCGCCCTCATCCCTAAGGGATCCCCTCATAATTTTTAATGTAAAATAATGTTTGTAAATTAATTAATTGTCATCCCCACGCAGGTGGGGATCTATCCAATAAAGTGGCATTTTGCTAAATATTTGGATGGTTCCCCACCTGCGTGGGGATGACAAAATAAACATTAAGTCCGATTAAAGAACATGAAATTTTGAGGGGATACCTTAATTTGCGGGGACGACAAAACAAACTTTATGCATGATAAAGCGCATAAAATTATAAAGGAATACCTCAGCCCTCATCCGCCCTTCGGGCACCTTCTCCCTCTAATGAGGGAGAAGGGAACTCTGATTAGTAAATATCAGGCTCAAGGAAACAGCCTTTTTTTCTGCTCGGTTGTAATTCGAATCTTTAACAGCCAATTCCCTTCGTCATTAACAGATTCCGACAACACTGCCCCTAACTGGTATAATTGCTCACGCAACTTTGCCTTGCTTGCTCTTAACTCAATATCCTCCATTAACACGGAACCATGGAGCTGGCTTGCGATAGCCTCCTTTAACAGATCAAGACCCAAATTGGCATAAGCAGAGATCCATACCTTGCACGATTCATCCACGTAATCGATCTTGGGTTTCCAGCCTTCCTGTAAATCAATTTTGTTAAATACCTGAATAACTGGAATATCATTAACCCCTAATTCATTCAACACTTTTTCTACGGCAAACACATTATCACGCCACTGCGGATCAGAAATATCAATAACATGTACTAATAAATCAGCTTGCTGGGTCTCTTCTAGAGTAGCGCGAAAAGCCTCCACCAAATGATGGGGTAAATCCCGAATAAAACCCACTGTATCTGCTAATATGGCGTCGGAAGATCCTGGAAGCTCGAGTTTCCTCATGGTGGGATCAAGTGTAGCAAATAGTTGATTTGCAACATAAATGCTTTCACCCGTTAATGAGTTAAATAAAGTAGATTTACCCGCATTGGTATAGCCTACCAGGGAAACCGTTGGCATGGCTGCTTTTTTACGAGACTGGCGATTTTGATCGCGACTGCAGCGAACTTTTTCAAGGCGTTTATTAATGGAACGAATTCGCTCGCGTAACAGGCGCCGATCAGTTTCTAACTGCGTTTCACCTGGACCCCGCAGACCAATCCCTCCCTTTTGTCGCTCAAGATGCGTCCATCCCCGAATGAGCCGAGTAGAGATATGCTGTAATTGTGCCAGCTCCACTTGCAATTTGCCCTCAAACGTTCGGGCTCGCTGGGCAAAAATATCAAGAATCAAACCACTTCGATCAACAACGCGACATTCAAACAGACGTTCCAGATTTCGCTCCTGGGAAGGGGATAATTCATGATTGATAAGTACCAACTCTGCATCAAGAGCTTTAACTAATTGACTAATTTCTTCCGCTTTGCCCTTACCCAGGTAATATTTGGCGTCCGGGCTAGCACGCGTGCCCAAAACACTCTCTAAAACATGAGCACTTGCTGATAAAGCCAGCTCTTCAAATTCAGCCAAAGCCTTATCAGCATCAATACCTGGCAATGCTAATTGTACCAATATGGCACGTTCACCACCCTGCGGACGTTCAAACACTGAGATACCTCTAAATCAAAGGTACTTAGTCTGCCACAGTTCCTTCTTCCTCACCAGATTCATCAGTAGGAATTTTAACCATCCGCGATGGAACCACGGTAGAAATAGCATGTTTGTAAACCATTTGAGTAATGGAATTCTTTAGCATCACCACATATTGGTCAAAAGAATCAACGACACCGTGCAATTTGATACCATTCACCAGAAATACAGAAACCGGCACCTTTTCTTTTCGAAGTTCATTGAGGAAAGGATCTTGTAATAAATGATTCTTGGACATTGCCTACTCCTTATTGTTATTGTAATTTTTACAGGCAAAAAAGGGCATCTAATTACTTTTTCGACAGCGTGCGCTAAAACTTTAGCTAATTCCATGACAGCTTAATATGAATCCGTTAGTATAGAGGTCGCTGCAAAAATGCACACACAAACTCATACCCGCTGTGATGTTTTATAAGGAGATTTAAATGACACAATTTACCCACCAGCAATTAATTAATTTAACCAATCCCTACGAAGAATTAATAACCAACGAATCGTTGATTGAAAATCAAAATACTATAAATCAACTGCCTATAGACTCTAAATATGAATTGGCAACCCAAATAGTACTGCAATGCCCTACCTCGAAATTGAGCGATCTTCACCATAGTATTGAGTCTCTTCGCACTCCAATAAACGACAATGCAACCGATTTTTATTCCATATTAAATCAGGCCTTTGTGATAAAATGTCATATTATAGCTCTATATAATCCTGAAAATACTAAAGCACCACTAATGTTTGCTGAGTTAGATAACTTCCTGGAAGAATTTCAAGGTTTAGTTGAAACTCTTTTAACAGAAAATGAATCATCACTTGCTAGGAACCTGGTAAGACATTTAAATAAAGAAGTTTTTCAATTAAATGATAATAAGCAAAATGAAGTGGTTCAGGAATATAATGAAAAAGCAAAATCTTTATTTCCTAATAATACCCTTCACGAAAAAATTAGTAACGCATTTATTTTACGCAGTGAAATTGAACAACATTTACTGGGAAACAGGCCAGGAGATTTTTTCTTAAGCGAACGCTTTAACTTAAATAACTGTCTTGATAATGCTCTATTTTTTATACCCTTTATTGATAATCCTGAATTAAATCTCGCGACCAAAATCGCATTTACTACCAGACTGGAAGACAGACCTAAAATTACTCAACACGTTACAGGATTATTCAAAGGAGGGAAATTGGAATACGAACTTTCTCAGGCCTTTGCCCTATGCGACCGGATGAACCAATTTTCGTTAACCGATACTAATGACATCGAAAACAATGAAAATGACATTATGGACTATGGAATAAAATTATGTTTGCTTGATTGCGACACGTTATTTACCATGCGCGAAAAAATGGACCAGAGTTATAATGTGAATAATAAGGAGTGGAGAGAAAAATACACTCGTATGCTCGATTTAATCATTCAGGTTAAAACTCAATTATTAGGTCAGAACCCCGATTCTTTTTTTGATGAGGCCTTCCCAACTGATTTGTGTAACGAATTTCCCTATTTATTGGACGAACTATTGAAAAATAATATCAAAACCATTGGTATTAATCTCTGTCATGCTAATGCTGAAAATCTAAGCGCTATAAGCAAAAAAATGGCTCATGTTAAAACTAGCGCGCTCAGTCAGAGTAGTTGTAGACAAGAGCTGAATGAAATGATTGGCTTAATTGCT
Source organism: Legionella sp. (assembly GCA_030694525.1). Classification (GTDB taxonomy): domain Bacteria; phylum Pseudomonadota; class Gammaproteobacteria; order Legionellales; family Legionellaceae; genus Legionella. The sequence continues at coordinate 25,228 of JAUXYG010000075.1, forward strand.
CAAATAAAACGCCAGCTATTAGGCGAAAAGCCCGAGTCATTTTTTGAGAACACTTTTCCTGGCGATCAATGTATCAAATTTCCCTACATCTTAGAACAATTAATAAAAGATAACATTGGTGAGATTGGCCCCAAATTAAGTACAAATAATCCAGAAACATATAGTTCTATTATTAAAAAGCTGGAGCCGCTTAATGCCAATGCACAAGTACCCAGTAAATATATTAAAAAACTAACGAAAGAATTTACCGAGGCATTAGATTTCATTAACAAAATTGATATATATCTATTAAGTGATAAACCTGAATTATTTTTCCATAACGATCATTTTGATGCAGATGAATGCAATAAATATTCATTAATATTAAAAGACGTACTGGATAAAAATAGGGAAGCAATTGGACAAAAAATAAGTTTGTCTAATGCTTTTAGTGATATAAACAAAAAATTAGGTTTTATAAACTCTAAATTTCTTGCACAAGATAACTCAATTGATAAATTAAGAGAAGAAATTGAGGAAAGTATCATTTATCGGAACGAAGTTAAGAATAAGTTAACGGATAGCCCTAAATTATTTTTTACGGTTAATTTCAATTCTGATGATTGCAATAGATTTCATTACATCCTTCATGAGCTGATAAAGAATGATAGCGAAACCATTGGATTAGAATTAAGTAAGTGCTCGCTGGAAACTAGAGGTCAAATAAGTAAAAATCTGGAACGAATTCGTTTTACAGCTCATGATAAGACAAATCCTTTAATTAAAATTGCGCAAGTTATGAATAATCCTCAATCCATTAATGAGGGTATTGATCATGGAAGTAAAGTTAATAAATATGCGTCAAATCCCAATGGATTTTATCCTTCGAAATTGAAAGTCATCAAGGAAAAAAGGGATCATTCGCATACTTCGACAGAGTCGCACAAATCAATGCATAATATTCAATAATCTGTCACAACTAACGACATCATTGAATTTTATATTAAGCAAATGTCTCCTGATAGTATGTGGGAGACACCCTACCAGCATATTGCCCCAGAGAAAGACCAGTCCTTATTGAGAAATCTCTTACATATCCTTGCTCTCTCTACCTGATGACAGTTTTTCACCAGCATCTATAATATATACATAAGGACGACACGGATTTCATCAGACAGGATGTCTCCTAGGGACAAGTACAAGGGATGTACTTCGCTGCACGGACGCAGCACTTTTTCTAAGCTTACTTCACTTTTTTCCGTTAATACTCTCTAAAATAATACTTTAAACGGTCTGTTATTTAACAAGACTGTTTTATTTTTATTAATACGCAATTACAGATTTGATTACATTATTCCTTACTTACGGGATGTTTTTACTTAAATTAGAAAGAAGTAATTTCATTGAGGACTGAAAAACTTGTATTACGACTTCGTCTAATACAGGCTACGAATTATGATAAACGACCATTCATAACTCGTATAAAAAAGAAATAATGTACGGGATATACTGGAAAAACCTGTATTATGACTTCAAAATACCATCAATCGTAGCCCGTATAAGACGAAGTCATATACGGGATTGCAGGTAATTACTCAAATGGAACATCCAAACAATCAACCAAGCCAGACTAATTATCGGAATACTGATTAAATATCAATATTTTCTGCATCAAGGGCATTTGACTCGATAAAATCTCTTCTGGGCTCTACATGATCACCCATAAGCGTAGTGAAAATTTCGTCAGCGGCTACAGCATCTTCAATACTCACTTGTAACATCCGTCTTGCAGCGGGATCCATTGTAGTTTCCCACAGCTGCGAAGGATTCATTTCACCAAGCCCTTTATAGCGCTGAATGGTTTGCCCTTTTTTGGCCTCATCCATTAGCCAGGACAAAGCCTGTTCAAAATTCTCTACCACTAATGTTTTCTCGCCCCGTTTTACATAAGCACCCTCATCTACCAAACTGGCTAATTTAGCACTTAAATTTACAATTTCTTTATAATCTTTTGAATAGAAAAATTCAGCATTCATTGGAATATAATGATCCATCCCATGTTGGGTTACGGTAATTCGGGGAATATATATTTCTAAATCGGGAAGCTCATGCACCGCTACAGAATATTGCTCGGTTTTGGAGTCCACTTGTTGCAGGCTTAAATCCAACTGTTTACACCAGTTAACGATAAGCTCACGCTGATTAAAATCTTCATTATGAAGCATAGGAAGATAAGCCACTCTTTTTAAAATATCAGTAGGATATCTGCGTTTATAACGTTTAATAATTTTCTCTACCCGACGAAACTGCTGCACTAGCTCTTCCAATGCCATAGCAGTAATAGCAGGTGCTGCCTGCGAGGGATAAAAAGCAGCGCCATCAAGGGCTGATTGAGTCAGATAATCGAATAATGCCTCATCATCTTTAACATACTGCTCTTGCTTTCCCCGTTTCACTTTATACAAAGGGGGCTGAGCAATATAAATATATCCCCGCTCAACCAGTTCGCGAGTCTGACGGTAAAAGAAAGTCAGTAATAACGTCCGAATGTGCGATCCGTCGACGTCCGCGTCGGTCATAATAATAATACGGTGATACCTTACTTTATCTGGATCATATTCATCCGGACCAATACCACATCCTAAAGCCGTAATGAGGGTGGCGACTTCTTGCGACGCCAGCATTTTATCAAACCGGGCTTTTTCCACATTTAATATTTTACCTTTAAGAGGTAATATTGCCTGGAACTTTCGATCTCGCCCCTGTTTTGCTGAACCACCCGCTGAGTCTCCCTCCACCAGGTACAGTTCTGATAAAGCAGGATCTTTTTCCTGACAATCTGCCAATTTGCCAGGCAATCCGGCTATGTCTAACGCTCCTTTACGGCGAGTCATTTCTCGAGCACGACGAGCTGCTTCACGGGCTCTCGCAGCATCAATAATTTTGGCTACAATTGCTTTTGCTGCCGCTGGATTTTCCAATAAAAAGTCATTGAACTTCTCAGAAACACTGGATTCTACCGCAGATTTAACCTCTGATGAGACAAGCTTATCTTTAGTTTGAGACGAGAATTTCGGATCAGGTACTTTAACAGATAATACTGCAGTTAACCCTTCGCGTGCATCATCTCCCGTTGGAGATACCTTGGCTTTTTTGGCATAACCTTCACTTTCAATGTAGTTATTTAAGGTACGCGTTAGTCCGGCTCTAAATCCTGCCATGTGTGTCCCACCATCTCGTTGGGGGATGTTATTGGTAAAGCAAAAGATTGTTTCCTGATAAGAGTCATTCCATTGCATGGAAAGCTCAACCACAATTCCATCTTTCTCAGCCGTCATTGAAAAAACAACAGGTATAATAGGTGTTTTATTTTTATTTAAGTGTTCTACGAAGGCTTTGATACCTCCTTCGTAATGAAAGGTATCCTGACGTTGAGAGCGCTCATCAAATAAATGGATGCACACACCTGAATTCAAATAGGATAATTCCCTTAATCGTTTCGCTAAAATATCGTAATGAAATTCAATGTTTGTAAATGTTTCCGCACTGGGCTTAAACCAAATTTGGGTTCCTGTATGACTGGCATCTCCCGTCTCCGCAATGGGTGCATCAGGAACTCCATGTCGGTAATGCTGCTCATGAATTCTGCCATGACGTCGAACAGTTAAATGAAGCTCTTCAGAAAGGGCATTAACTACCGAAACACCCACACCATGAAGTCCACCCGATACTTTATAAGAGTTGTCATCAAACTTTCCTCCAGCATGCAAAATAGTTAATATAACTTCTGCAGCAGAGCGACCCTCTTCTTTATGGATATCAACCGGTATTCCACGTCCATCATCTTTGACAGTAACTGATTCGTCCGAATGAATGGTTACAAATATTTCTTTACAATGCCCAGCCAAAGCTTCGTCAATAGAATTATCTACCACTTCAAAAACCATATGATGAAGACCGGTACCATCATCAGTATCACCGATGTACATCCCCGGTCTTTTTCTTACTGCATCTAAACCCTTTAGGACTTTAATATTATTTGAATCATAACTGGCGTCAACGCTCATTAGGGAACCTCTTAACGGTTTTGTACTATTTTTTGAATGACCTTATTATACCACCATTTACCCAAGGTTTATATCCAATTAGGTATATTGCCTGAGCAAATTCTGTCACGTACAACCAGTCCCTATAATGATTAGTAATCGCAAATAAACTAGTTAAATTCTTTAGAATTTTATTTATTTACCAATAAAGCCACCTAAAAGACGATTTTAAAATGTTTCACGTGAAACACGTTAAATCGAACTTAATACGCCATCTTTTAAAGATAGATGATTAAAAAGGCCTTGAGGAAGATGCGATACCAAATCCGTGTTACTTAAACAGGTCATTACATATTGACCGGCGAAACCTTCAAGAAATTTTAATAAAGCGTGTTGATGACCTTCGTCAAGTTCTGCTGGGAGATCATCGAAAAGATAAAGGCATTCCTTTTGCAGTAGTAGACCTTGTGCTAATTTCAACGCAATCAGAATAATTTTTTGTTGCCCCCGCGACAAAACGTGTTTTGCTTTTACGTCGTCACTTTCAATTAAAATGTCAGCCTGATGGGCACCATATTGAGTATATGTCTTTTGTTTATCACTAATAAACTGTTCCGCCAAAATTTCTTTCAATGGTTTACCGGTGTTTTTTTTATCCCATCCCTTTGTATACTCTATCCGACAACGGGTACTAGTAAGGTCTTCGAGGACCTTAGCAAATTGAATTTGCCATTGTAAAAAATATTCACGACGCAAATCATCTAAACGTTCCGCATAATGACAAAGTTGATCATCCCAAGGGATAAAATGATCAAGTGGAGCATTTTTCTTCAATAATACATTACGCTGTTTCAAAACATGCTTGTAACTTTTCCACAGACTTAAATACTCAGGTTTCACGTGAAACAATCCCCAATCCAGGACACTGCGTCTCACCGAGGGTCCTGCATCTATAATTTGGAAAACATCAGAGTAAAAAACCTGACACGGTAATGCATAAGCAAGTTGACTTGTACTGGAACAAAATTGATTGTTTAACTTGATAAGAGAGGGTTCAGAAAGTGACTTTTGGATACTAATGGTTGATTCATCCTGAGACCGGGCAAAAACAGTAAGTGAATCATACTGATTACTAATAATGGGAGATATCTCTCGAGAACGAAATGAATGGCCACAGCTTAAAAGGTAAAGCGCTTCTAATAAGGATGTTTTGCCACTGCCATTAGCACCACAAATTATATTAAATCGAGGGTTTAGAAATAAATGACCCGTTTTGATATTTCGTAATTGATGTATTTTTAATTCTGTTAGAATCATATCTTCATAGGCATAATAATATATTGGTACTGCTCATTCTCTAATGATTCAATTAAAATACTGCTATCAGTCGTCGACATCGATAATTTTATTTGTCCATCACCAAAGTGAGATAAAACGTCCAATAAATAAGTTGCATTTAACCCAATTTTAATCTCTTCACCTTCTGTTTCAGCAATCAACGTTTCAACTGCTTCCTCTTGCTCGTTATTATTAGCAATTAATGTCAACTGTCCCGGCTGTAAATGAAGCATCACAGCTTTTGATTTTTCATGGGCCAAAATTACAATACGGGATAATGATTTTTTTAAAGCAGCACAATCAATAATAATATGCTTATCTTGTGCACGGGGAATGGCCTTGGCATAAGGAGGAAAGCGTGCCTCAATTAATTTGGATAAAAAGACATATTGGCTGGTAATTAATTTGATATGCGATTTTCCAGCAGCAAGCAAAACATTCTCATCGGCTACGCTACTTAATAACCGCAAAAGCTCTTGAACACCTTTTTTGGGTATTAATAGCTTATTTTGACTATTAATATTACAACTATATCTGTTAATAGCCATTCGATGACCATCAGTCGCTACAGCTGAAATAAGATTAGGCTCAAAGTCTAAAAACAATCCATTCAAAAACACGCGTACATCTTGTTGTGACATAGCAAAATGAGTCGATTGAAGTAGCTGTAACAAAACCAGACGAGGTAATGTAATTTCGACTTCGTTACATTCATCGTCGCTCAAAGGATAATTTTCTGCAGGCAAAGTGGTGAGCTTAAAAGAACTTCGCCCTTGCTTAATGGTTAGAATACCCTTATCACAAACCATAACTGGACAGGTGTTTTCATCCAGCGAGCGAATAATATCGATGAATTTTTTTGCGGGAACAGTAATATTACCAATAGAATTATTGGACTCACAGGTTACCCTTGCTGCCATTTCAATTTCAAGATCAGTAGCAGTAATAGTAAGTAAACCCTCTGTTAACTTTAATAAAAAATTAGATAAAATCGCTAATGATTGTTTTTTATCAACTGCGCCCGCTACAGTTAATAAGGGCGTAAGAAGCGCTTCCTTCTTTATCACAAATTCAAACAATACAGACTCCTAATCAAGAGGATAAAATTCTCATTAAATTTTTATAATCTTCAGCAAAATCACTATCATCCTGCACTAATTCTTTAACTTTTCTGCACGCATGAATTACCGTAGTGTGATCGCGACCACCAAAGTGATCACCAATTTCTGGTAAACTATGGTTAGTAAGCTCTTTACTTAATGCCATGGCCATTTGTCTAGGTCTTGCTATGGAGCGACTTCTACGTTTCGATAATAAGTCTGCCACCTTAACTTTATAATATTCTGCAACTGTTTTTTGGATGTTTTCGATGGTTACCAGTTTATCTTGAAGCGCTAAAAGATCGCGTAATGCTTCATGAACAAATTCAATAGTAATTGGCTTGCCAGTGAAATGAGCATTAGCTATAACCCGTCTCAGCGCTCCCTCAAGTTCACGAACATTAGAGCGAATTCGTTTGGCAATAAAAAAAGCCACCTCATAAGGAAGTTCAATATTCGATTGCTCCGCCTTACTAATTAAAATAGCCACTCTGGTTTCAAGTTCAGGAGGCTCCACAGCCACGGTCAACCCCCAGCCAAACCGGGATTTAAGTCGCTCTTCCATACCTTCAATTTCTTTAGGATAACGATCGCTGGTTAAAATAATTTGCTGTTGTCCTTCAAGCAGGGCATTAAAGGTATGAAAAAATTCTTCTTGAGATCGATCTTTACCAGCAAAAAACTGAATATCATCGATAAGCAACGCGTTTAATGAACGATAAAATCGCTTAAATTCATTAATCGAATTCGTTTGCAAGGATTTGACCATATCTGCAACAAAACGCTCCGAATGCAAATATAAAACCTTTGCTTCAGGATTATTTTTTAAAATATTATTACCTATAGCGTGCATTAAATGGGTTTTACCCAGACCGACTCCACCGTAGATAAATAGAGGATTGTAAGCATCCCCTGGCCGTTCAGCTACTTGCATGGAAGCTGCGCGTGCCAACTGATTAGAATTTCCTTCCACAAAACTATCAAAAATGAATTTTTTATTTAGATGACTGCTTTTGTAGTCAACCGCTTTTTTGGTCGCGGCTTTAGCTACAGCCACACTATTATTAGTAACAGTGGTAGACGTTTCAATTGTGGGAGCAACAGACTCTATGGCTTT
>JAUXYG010000063.1 GCA_030694525.1 Legionella sp.
GCGATTGGTGCATGCAGATTGACAACGAGCTGTACGTTATCTCCAGGCATTACCATTTCAATTCCTTCAGGTAAATCACAAGTACCTGTTACGTCTGTTGTTCTGAAATAGAATTGTGGACGATAACCATTGAAAAATGGAGTATGACGACCCCCTTCTTCTTTTGACAACACGTACACTTCTGCTTCAAACTTTGTATGCGGCTTAATTGAACCAGGCTTAGCCAATACTTGACCACGCTCCACTTCATCACGTTTTGTTCCGCGTAACAATACGCCTACGTTATCTCCCGCACGTCCTTCATCAAGAAGTTTGCGGAACATTTCAACACCAGTACAAATAGTCTTTTGTGTATCATGAATACCAACAATCTCAACTTCTTCACCTACTTTGACGATACCACTCTCAACTCGGCCAGTTACTACTGTTCCTCGTCCAGATATAGAGAATACGTCTTCAATCGGTAACAAAAATGCCTTGTCAATCATCCGTACAGGCTCAGGAATATAGGCATCAAGCGTTTCAACTAACTTTTCAATCGCAGGTACACCAATATCACTCGTATCGCCTTCTAATGCTTTTAGCGCAGAACCAACAACAATCGGTATGTCATCGCCAGGGAAATCGTAGCTGCTTAACAGATCACGTACTTCCATTTCAACAAGCTCTAATAACTCAGCATCATCAACCATATCCGCTTTGTTCATAAAAACTACTATGTATGGAACACCTACCTGACGAGATAGTAAAATATGCTCTCTCGTTTGTGGCATGGGACCATCAGCAGCTGATACGACTAAAATAGCGCCATCCATTTGAGCAGCACCCGTAATCATGTTCTTAACATAATCCGCGTGGCCTGGACAGTCAACGTGGGCATAATGTCTGTTCGCTGATTCATATTCAACGTGAGCCGTAGAAATTGTAATACCACGCTCTCTTTCTTCTGGTGCAGCGTCAATTTGATCATACGCCTTAGCTGTACCACCAAACTTCTTCGCCATGATCGTTGTAATCGCAGCAGTTAACGTAGTTTTACCATGATCTACGTGACCAATTGTGCCCACATTAACGTGTGGCTTTGTACGTTCAAATTTTTCCTTCGCCATTTCAATAACCTCATTAACTTTTATTGTTTCTTGATAATTGCCTCAGCAATATTGTTTGGTGCTTCAGCATACTTAGAAAATTCCATCGTGTATGTTGCTCTTCCTTGAGTAGCAGAACGTAAATCAGTCGAATAACCAAACATCTCTGCAAGCGGTACTTCAGCTCTGACAATTTTACCTGCCGGAGAATCTTCCATCCCTTGGACTAAACCACGGCGTCTGTTTAGGTCACCCATAACATCGCCCATATAGTCTTCAGGAGTAACAACTTCTACTGCCATAATTGGCTCAAGCAATACTGGCTTAGCTTTTAAGGCACCTTGCTTGAAACACTGAGAACCTGCAATCTTAAATGCCATTTCACTTGAATCTACCTCATGGAAGGAACCATCAAATAGAGTTACTTTAACATCTACTACCGGGTAACCAGCAATAACACCATTTTGTAATTGTTCCTGAACCCCTTTATCAACAGCTGGAATATATTCTTTTGGAATGACTCCACCTACAATTGCGTTGATAAACTCGTAGCCTTTTCCTGCTTCTTGAGGCTCAATTTTCAACCAAACATGTCCGTATTGTCCACGGCCACCTGATTGTCTCACAAACTTTCCTTCTTGCTCTACTGTTTGTTTCAAAGTTTCACGATAAGCAACTTGTGGTTTACCTACATTCGCTTCAACATTGAACTCTCTTCTCATGCGATCAACAATAATTTCGAGATGAAGTTCACCCATCCCTTCAATGATTGTTTGACCTGACTCTTCATCAGTATGAACTCTGAAAGAAGGGTCTTCTTGGGCGAGTTTGCTTAAAGCAATACCCATTTTTTCCTGATCTGCCTTTGTTCTGGGCTCAACTGCAACCGCAATTACGGGATCCGGAAAATCCATACGCTCTAATATCACCGGATTATCTACATCACAAAGAGTATCACCAGTCATTACAGTTTTAAGACCTACCGCAGCTGCAATATCTCCAGCTCTAACTTCTTTAATTTCCTCGCGGGAATTAGCGTGCATTTGTAATAAACGACCAATTCGCTCTTTTTTACCTTTCACTGAATTCAATAATGTATCACCGCATTTGACTACTCCTGAATAGGCGCGGAAATAAGTTAAAGTTCCTACAAAGGGATCAGTGGCAATTTTAAAAGCCAAAGCTGAAAATGGTGCATCATAACTCGTTTCACGATGCGTTTCTTCACCATCTTCATCCAACCCTTGAATATCAGGAATATCTAATGGTGAGGGTAAATACTCAATAACACCATCAAGTACAGCTTGAACACCTTTATTTTTAAAAGCAGAACCGCAGAAAACAGGCACCACTTTATTGGTAACAGTCAACTGCCGTAATGCTTGCTTAATTTCAGCCTCAGTAAAATCTTCACCTTCAAGATATTTTTCCATTAGCTCTTCAGAAGCTTCTGCAGCTGCTTCAACCACCAAAGTTCGATACTCTTCGCATTCATTTTGAAGCTCTTTTGGAATATCAACATACTTAAAGGTCATACCTTTATTATCTTCATCCCAATGAATTGCTTTCATTTTGATGATGTCAATAACCCCTTTAAAATCCTCTTCAGCTCCAATAGGAATTTGAACCACAACAGGACTTGAACCTAGGCGTTGCTTTATCTGGGTAACAACACGATGAAAATTAGCTCCCATTCTATCCATTTTGTTAACGAATACAATTCGCGGAACACCATATTTATTCGCTTGTCGCCATACAGTTTCAGATTGAGGTTCAACTCCAGAAACTGAGTCAAAAACAACGACTGCACCATCTAAGACTCGAAGAGAGCGCTCGACTTCAATCATAAAGTCGACATGTCCGGGAGTATCGATAATATTAATTCGATGCGGTTCGAACTGTTTATCCATCCCAGACCAGTAGCAAGTTGTTGCTGCTGAGGTTATTGTAATTCCGCGCTCCTGCTCCTGGACCATCCAATCCATAGTGGCAGCTCCATCATGTACTTCACCAATCTTGTGTGACATACCTGTATAATAGAGTACCCGCTCAGTTGTTGTTGTTTTACCAGCATCAACGTGTGCAGCAATGCCTATGTTTCGATAGAGTTTTAGTGGAGTAGTTGACACGTATTACCTCTCTAATTCCATCTAAAATGCGCGAACGCTTGGTTAGCTTTTGCCATTTTATGAGTATCTTCTCGCTTTTTAACCGCCGAGCCTTTACTTTCAAAAGCATCCATTAACTCACCTGCCAGGCGCAACATCATACCTTTCTCACCGCGGCTACGAGCAGCTTGTACTATCCAGCGCATTCCGAGGGCGATACTACGATCATGGCGTACTTCAACAGGAACTTGATATGTGGCTCCACCAACACGTCGTGATCGTACTTCAACGCTTGGTCGAACATTATCTAATGCATCTTCAAAATATCGAAGTATAGTTCCAGATCCTGACTCACCAGCTGAACCTGATTCACCGTCTTCATCGGACTTCTTAGATTTTTTAACGCGCTCTTCCATTACAGATAAAGCACCATAAATAATTTTTTCAGCAGTTGATTTCTTACCACTGACCATTAATACGTTAATAAATTTTGCTAACAGCTCACTATGATGTTTCGGATCTGGCAAAATTTCACGTTTGGGGACTTCTCTTCTTCTTGGCATCTCAATTTCCTACAATCAGTTATTTTTTATCTTTAGGTTTTTTTGTACCGTATTTAGAACGACCTTGCTTACGATCGCTAACTCCTGATGTATCTAAACTACCCCTGACTGTGTGATAACGCACACCAGGTAAGTCTTTAACCCGTCCACCCCGAATTAAAACCACGGAATGCTCTTGCAGGTTATGGCCTTCACCACCAATATATGATGATACTTCAAATCCATTGGTTAAACGTACACGTGCCACCTTTCTCATTGCTGAGTTAGGTTTTTTTGGTGTAGTAGTATAAACGCGAGTACATACTCCGCGTCTTTGTGGACATGACTCTAGTGCTGGTACGTTACTTTTTTTCTTTACGTCCACACGAGGCTTTCTTACTAACTGATTAATAGTAGCCATTTGTACTTAACTCCGATCTGTCACTTGTGAATATTTCGAATGCATAAGGAGGCCGGATTCTATATAGGAACGGCAGATTTGTCAAGTTTAAACCTGCCGTTTTTGAATCCAGACTAATGATCATGATTATCCGCGTTGAGTGCTTCACTTAACGCGTGCTCAACATCACTTGCAGTAACTGTATGCGTTGCATGGTCACCACCTGCTGCAGCTCTCGCTCTTTTTGCCTTTCGGCTTTGATGATAAGTGTATCCAGTTCCCGCAGGAATGAGACGTCCTACCATCACGTTTTCTTTTAAACCACGTAAATCATCTACTTTTCCACTAACTGCAGCTTCAGTTAAAACACGCGTTGTCTCTTGGAAAGAGGCTGCTGAAATAAATGATTCTGTAGCTAAAGATGCTTTGGTAATACCTAATAAAATTGGTGTACCTCGAGCAACCTGTTTTCCTTCGGCAATGAGTCGGTCATTCTCTTGAAGCATAACACTTTCTTCAATCTGCTCACCTACTAGGAACTTTGAATCGCCAGCAAAAGTTATAACTCGTTTACGTAACATTTGCCGAACTATTGTTTCAATATGCTTGTCATTGATTTTTACACCCTGCAAGCGATATACGTCTTGAACTTCATTTACAATATAATTTGCTAAAGCACCAACACCAAGTAATCGCAATATATCATGAGGATTAAGTGCTCCCTCAGCGATCAGCTCTCCACGCTCCACATGCTCGCCTTCAAACACCGAAATATGTCGCCATTTTGGAATCAACTCTTCATGGCACTGATCTTCAGAAACGTTAATAATTAATCTTCGTTTTCCTTTGGTTTCCTTTCCAAAATTAACAAGACCAGAAACTTCAGCCATTACCGCTGAATCCTTGGGTTTACGTGCTTCAAACAAGTCAGCTACGCGTGGCAGACCCCCGGTAATATCACGTGTTTTGGAACGCTCTTGAGGAATACGTGCAATAACGTCACCAATTCCCACTAAACCACCATCTTCAAAATTAACGATAGCGTCAACTGGCAAATAATATTGCGCAGGAACGTTGGTACCAGCAAGGAATATATCTTCTCCTTCACTTGTAACCAATTTTACCATTGGCCTTAAGTCACGTCCGGCAGCACTACGCTGTTTTGCATCGATAATTACAATATTACTTAAACCAGTAAGCTCATCAGTCTGTCGATTCATGGTCATGCCATCTATCAAGTCAACAAACTTTAAATTACCAGTCACTTCTGAAATTACCGGGTGAGTATGCGGATCCCAGGTGGCAATTACCTGACCAGCCTCAACGCTGGAATTATCTTGTGCAGAAATTACTGCACCATAAGGTAACTTATAACGCTCACGCTCACGACCAAACTCGTCAACGATGGTTACTTCTCCGGACCGAGATACAGCTACCAGATTTTTATTCTCATGAGTTACTGTTTTAATGTTATGTAATCGAATAACCCCTTTAGTTTTTATCTGGATATTATTAGCAGCTGTAGCTCTGGACGCAGCTCCACCAATGTGGAAGGTACGCATGGTTAACTGAGTACCTGGCTCACCGATAGACTGTGCCGCAATAATACCTACTGCCTCACCAGTATTTACTTTATGTCCACGAGCCAGATCTCTTCCATAGCACGCGGCACATAAACCAAAGCGGGTCTGGCAGGTAATTGGAGAGCGAACCATAATCTGGTCAACACCTTGCTTCTCAAGGCTCTCTACCCACTCCTCATCCAACAAAGTTCCTGCTTTAACCACAGGTTCTGTTTGATTTGGAATATAAACATCAGCGGCTACTACTCGACCAAGTACTCGCTCATGTAAAGGCTCAACAATATCACCACCTTCAATTAGTGGCTGCATCAGAATACCTGTTTCTACACCGCAATCATCTTCAGTAATGACAACGTCTTGGGCAACATCCACCAAACGTCTGGTCAAATATCCAGAGTTTGCAGTTTTTAATGCGGTATCTGCCAGACCTTTACGTGCTCCGTGAGTCGAAATAAAGTATTGGAATACATTTAAACCTTCCCGGAAATTTGCAGTGATTGGTGTTTCAATAATAGAACCGTCAGGTGCCGCCATCAGTCCTCGCATACCTGCTAATTGACGGATCTGCGCTGCAGAACCCCTAGCACCAGAATCAGCCATCATAAAGATGGGGTTAAATGATTCCTGTCTAACCGTTTCACCTTTTGCATTAACCACTTCTTCAGTAGCAATTTTTGTCATCATTGACTTGGCAACCAACTCGTTCGTTCTTGACCAAATATCAATAACTTTATTATATCGCTCACCATTCGTCACTAAGCCTGAACGGAACTGGGATTCGATTTCGCGAACTTCGTTATCAGCATGCTCAATAATAGCTGCTTTATCTTCAGGAATTTCCATATCTTCAATACCGATTGAGATTCCTGACCGGCTGGCATATTTAAATCCGGTATACATTAACTGGTCTGCAAATATAACCGTTTCCTTCAAACCGAAGTTTCGATAACAACCGTCAATAACTTTGGAAATTACTTTCTTGGTCATGGTACGGTTAATGTTTGCAAATGGCATACCCTTAGGTAAAATTTCAGCGAGGATTGCCCGACCAACAGTAGTTTCTACTAAGTGATACTCCGTAGAACCTTCTTCTTCTTTAAGCATACGAATTTTGATTTTCGCATGAATATCCAAATGACCAGCTTCGTAAAAATTCTGAGCTTCCTGGGCACTAACGTAAATTTTACCTTCACCTAAAGCATTCACTTTTTCACGTGTCAGATAATATAATCCAAGTACTACGTCCTGACTGGGAACAATAATTGGCTCCCCACTAGCAGGGGATAAAATGTTATTGGTGGACATCATCAGTGAACGAGCTTCTAACTGAGCTTCCAATGTTAGAGGAACGTGTACCGCCATTTGGTCGCCATCAAAGTCAGCGTTATAAGCAGTACAAACTAATGGATGCAACTGAATTGCCTTACCCTCAATCAATACAGGTTCAAATGCCTGAATACCTAGACGGTGGAGAGTTGGTGCTCTATTTAAAAGAATCGGATGTTCACGAATTACATCATCAAGAATATCCCAAACTACTGCCTCTTCACGCTCAACCATCTTCTTGGCAGCTTTAATAGTAGTTGCCAGCCCTCTAAATTCCAACTTTGAAAATATAAACGGTTTAAACAGCTCCAAAGCCATTTTTTTAGGTAGTCCGCATTGATGTAATCTTAATGTCGGTCCAACCACAATTACTGAACGTCCTGAATAGTCCACTCGCTTACCTAGCAAGTTCTGTCTAAAACGTCCTTGCTTTCCTTTAATCATATCAGCTAGTGATTTTAAAGGTCTTTTATTAGTTCCGGTAATTGCCCTGCCGCGACGGCCATTATCCAGTAGCGCGTCTACTGATTCCTGTAACATTCGTTTTTCATTACGTACAATGATATCGGGAGCATTTAAGTCCAACAAACGTTTCAGACGATTATTCCTATTAATAACTCGGCGGTATAAATCATTTAAGTCTGACGTAGCAAAACGACCACCATCAAGAGGAACCAAAGGTCTTAAATCTGGTGGAAGAACGGGTAAAACGTCCATAATCATCCACTCAGGTTTATTCCCTGACTCATAAAAAGCTTCTAATAATTTTAGTCGCTTGGTTATTTTTTTAATTTTTGTTTCAGAATTAGTTGTTGGTAATTCTTCACGTAAATTTTTGATCTCTTCTTCAAGGTCTATTTGTCGCAATAGATCACGAATTGCTTCAGCACCCATACGCGCATCGAATTCATCGCCATATTGTTCCATAGCGTCAAGATAAACTTCGTCATTGAGCAATTGTCCACGCTCAAGTTCAGTCATACCAGGATCTACTACAACAAAGGCTTCAAAATATAATACACGCTCAATATCTCTCAAAGTCATGTCTAATAATAAACCGATTCGAGAGGGTAGGGATTTCAGGAACCAAATATGTGCCACAGGACTTGCAAGCTCAATGTGTCCCATTCTTTCCCGTCTGACTTTTGCTAATGCCAGTTCCACACCGCATTTTTCGCAAATAACGCCACGATGTTTTAAGCGTTTGTATTTACCACATAAACACTCATAGTCTTTTACTGGACCAAAAGTTTTAGCACAAAATAAGCCGTCACGTTCTGGTTTAAAAGTACGATAATTGATCGTCTCAGGTTTTTTTACTTCACCATAAGACCAAGATCTTATTAATTCAGGTGAAGCTAATGCAATTTTAATTGCATCAAATTCTTCACTTTGTCCCTGTTGTTTGAGAATCCCTAGTAAATCACTCATTACAGGTGCTTTTCTCATTGGGTCGTTGCTTAGAGTAGCCAAGTCTATGCCTCCAAAAATTGGTTAGTCAGTGTGTATCGCTGAACAGTTAATCGTGATCTAACTCGATATCAATTCCCAGCGCCCTAATTTCTTTCAACAATACATTGAAAGATTCTGGCATTCCTGGGTCCATACGATGGTCTCCATCGACTATATTTTTGTAGATCTTCGTTCTACCTCCAACGTCATCTGATTTTACAGTTAACATTTCCTGTAATGTATATGCAGCACCATATGCTTCTAGTGCCCAGACTTCCATCTCTCCAAAACGCTGACCACCAAATTGAGCTTTACCACCTAAAGGTTGTTGAGTTACCAGACTGTAAGAACCAGTGGAACGTGCATGCATTTTATCGTCAACTAAATGATTCAGTTTTAACATATACATGTAACCAACAGTAACTTTATTGTCAAACTTGCTACCAGTTCTTCCATCAATTAGAGTGGTTTTACCATCAGAAGGAAGATCTGCTAATTGTAACATTCTTTTAATCTCTTCTTCTGAAGCTCCATCAAATACTGGAGTTGCCATTGGAACACCAGCTCTTAAATTATCAGCAAGACGGAACAATTCCTCTTCATTTAAACAATCAAGATTTACACGTTTAATCTCATCATGATTATATATACTGTGAAGGAACGATTTAATTTCATCGCCTGATTTTTTAGTATCGAGCATTTGTGCCACTTTATGCCCTAAACCTTTTGCCGCCAGACCAAGATGCGTCTCCAGAACCTGTCCAATATTCATACGAGACGGTACACCCAACGGATTGAGTACGATGTCAACTGCGGTTCCATCTTCCATATGAGGCATATCTTCGATAGGTACAACAATAGAGATGACCCCTTTGTTACCATGTCGACCAGCCATCTTGTCACCTGGTTGAATTCTGCGTTTCACGGCAAGATATACTTTTACAATTTTTAAAACACCTGGTGCTAAATCGTCTCCCTGGATTATTTTTTTACGACTGTCATTAAATCGTTTTTCCATCTCTTTAGTGAGTAGTTCCAGTTGCTTAGATTGTTGCTCCAATTGTTGGCTCACAGCATCATTATCCAATCGGATATCAAACCACTTTTCTCTACCTACTTTATCCAGATAATCCTGCTTGATTATAGTTCCAGGTTTTAAATTAGAGGGGCCGCCGGTAGCTTCTTTGTCTAGAAGTAAGGATGACACACGATGATAAATATCTTCTTCTCGTATGCGACGCTCATCAATTAAATCTTTTCTTACACGCGCTAAATGCTCTTCTTCAATGCTTTTAGCTCGAGTATCTTTTTCTAGGCCATCGCGGGTAAAGACTTGAACATCAATTACTGTTCCATTCATTCCTGAAGGTACGCGAAGTGATGAATCTTTAACATCAGATGCTTTTTCCCCGAATATTGCTCTTAACAGTTTTTCTTCAGGCGTTAGCTGTGTTTCACCTTTGGGGGTTACTTTACCAACCAGAATATCGCCAGCATTAACTTCCGCTCCGATATAAACGACTCCAGATTCATCAAGATTGGATAGCGCAGACTCACCTACATTAGGGATGTCAGCGGTAATTTCCTCAGTTCCAAGCTTGGTATCACGTGCGATACAAGTTAACTCTTCGATATGAATTGTAGTGAATCTGTCTTCTTGAACAATACGTTCTGAAATGAGAATCGAATCCTCAAAGTTATATCCGTTCCAGGGCATAAAAGCGACTAATAGATTTTGTCCTAAAGCCAACTCACCCATATCAGTACATGGACCATCTGCTAATACATCCCCTCTTTGAATGCGATCTCCAGTTGAGACGATAGGACGCTGATTAATACATGTATCCTGATTTGATCGGAAATATTTGGTTAGGTTATAAATATCGACACCAGTTTCACCGGCAGTAGTCTCATCATCATTCACTCGAACGACAATTCTAGAAGCATCAACCAAATCAATTACACCGCCTCGTTTCGCAACAACAGAAACTCCTGAGTCGGATGCAACAATACGCTCCATTCCAGTACCAACTAATGGCTTTTCTGAACGTAATGTTGGGACTGCCTGACGTTGCATGTTGGAACCCATCAAAGCTCTGTTCGCATCATCGTGCTCAAGGAAAGGAATCAATGAAGCAGCAACAGATACAATTTGCTTAGGCGACACATCCATATAATTAATTTTATCTGGAGTTGTTAACGAAAATTCGTTTTGATGGCGACAAGGTACCAAGTCAGCAAGTATATTTCCTTCAGCATCCAAGGTTACGCTAGACTGCGCAATGTACTGATCAACTTCTTCAATTGCAGATAAATATTCAATCTCATCAGTTACTCTACCATCAACCACTTTACGGCAAGGGGTCTCGATAAAGCCATAATCATTGGTCCTGGCGTATACTGACAATGAGTTAATTAAACCGATATTCGGACCTTCAGGGGTTTCAATAGGACAAACTCGACCGTAGTGAGTTGTATGTACGTCACGCACTTCAAATCCTGCACGTTCCCGTGTTAATCCACCTGGGCCTAATGCTGAAACACGACGTTTGTGTGTCACGCCTGATAAGGGGTTCACTTGGTCCATAAATTGGGACAACTGACTTGAACCAAAAAACTCTTTAACCGCAGCTGAAACCGGCTTCGCATTAATCAAATCCTGAGGCATTAAATTTTCAGATTCAACGAGACTTAAACGCTCTTTAACAGCACGTTCTACTCGAACTAGGCCCACACGGAATTGGTTTTCTGCCATTTCGCCAACGCTACGAACTCTACGGTTGCCTAGATGATCGATGTCATCCACCATACCGATACCATTGCGAATATCTATCAAAGTCTTAATTACAGACATGATGTCTTCTTTTGTTAATGTGCCTGGACCATCATCATTTTTTCTGCCAACTCGTCTGTTAAATTTCATACGCCCGACAGCGGATAAATCATAACGATCATCAACAAAAAAGAGATTTTTAAATAAGGCTTCGGCCGCTTCTTTTGTTGGCGGCTCACCAGGTCTCATCATTCGGTAAATTTCAACCAATGCTTCCAGTTGAGATGAGGTAGGATCTATTTTTAAAGTATCAGATATATAGGAACCATGATCTAAATCATTGGTATAAATCATATCTATTTGAAGAATGCCATTATTTGCCATTAAATCCAGCATGTCTTCGGTTATTTCATCATTAGCCTGTGCAATAAATTCCCCGGTCAGGGTATCTATAATATTTTTAGCAAGTGTTTTTCCTATCAAATAATCTCTGGGCACAATCAGATCTTTCATTTGGCACTTTTCCATCTGTTTGATGTGACGTGCTGTTATTCTTCTGCCTTGCTCAACTATTAATTCACCGGTTTCAGGTACTAAAATATCAAAAGATGCTATCTCACCCCGTAATCTCTGAGGAATAAGATCGATATGATATTCACCATTTTTTAAGTGACAACTGGTGATATCAAAAAACTCACCCAGAATATCTTCTGCTTCATAACCTAAAGCTCTAAGTAATATGGTTACAGGTAACTTTCTTCTTCTATCAATACGAACATAAACACAATCTTTTGGATCAAATTCAAAATCGAGCCAAGATCCACGGTAAGGAATAATTCGGGCAGAATAAAGTAACTTTCCTGAGGAATGAGTTTTACCTTTATCATGTTCAAATATGACACCAGGCGAACGATGCAATTGTGATACAACAACACGCTCGGTTCCATTTACAACAAATGTACCCACATCTGTCATAAGGGGTATTTCACCCATAAATACATCTTGTTCTCTAATATCTTTAACTGGCTTAGGGTCATCGCTTGCTTCTTTATCAAGAACAACAAGTCTTATTTTAACTCTTAATGGAGCAGAATAGGTCAAGCCTCTCAATTTACATTCTCTTACATCGAATGCGGGCTCACCCAATTTGTAACCGACATATTCAAGGCGTGCGTTACCAGAAAAACTTTCAATTGGAAATACTGATGAAAATGCTGCATGTAATCCAGTATTCAGGTGTTCGCTCATTTTGCTATCAGCCTGAAGGAAATCTCTATAGGATTTCAATTGAATTTCCAGCAGATTTGGTATTGCCATTTTATCGGTCTGCTTACCAAAGCTTTTGCGAAATCGTTTTTTCTCAGCATGTGAATATTGAGGTTTAGCTTCTGCAACGGCCATGGTGGTTCCTCTGTAAATTATTAATGACTTCAAACACGTAAACCCAGCCATGTAAACATGGCTGGGTCCTGTATAACTTTTATAACTTAATTATTTAACTTCTACTGTAGCGCCAGCTTCTTCAAGTTCTTTCTTGATACTAGCGGCTTCATCTTTGGATACACCTTCTTTAACAGTAGATGGAGCGCCTTCTACTAAATCTTTAGCTTCTTTTAAGCCAAGACCAGTTAAGCTACGGATTACTTTAATAACGTTTACTTTGTTAGCACCAAAACTGGTCATAACAACGTTAAATTCTGTTTGCTCTTCAGCAGCAGCAGACGCAGCTGCAGGTGCAGCAACAGCTACTGCAGCAGCAGCGGCAGATACGTTGAATTTTTCTTCCATAGCTTCGATTAACTCTACAACTTCCATTACTGACATGTTGGAGATTGTATCTAATATTTCATTTTTTGACACAGCCATTACTAGCTCCTAATATATAAATTGATTAATGATTAAAGGGTTATCCTGCTTTTTGATCTTTTACTGCTGCTATAGTTCTCACTAATTTTGCATGTGGCTCAGCAAGAGTACGAACAAATTTCTCAATTGGCGCTTTCATTACATACATTAACTTGGCGATTGCTTCATCACGTGTTGGAAGGCTGGCAACAACATCAATTTGATCTGCGTTGTAAACCTTGCCACCTACTGATAATGCTTTAATCTCAAGTTTATCAAATGTTTTGGCGAATTCCTTAAGTAGTCTTGCCGCATCACTTGGTGCTTCCAATGACATAGCAATAAATAAAGGTCCAACCAACTGGTCATTTAAACATTCAAATTCAGTGTCTTTAAATGCTCTTCGTGTCAAGGTATTACGAACAACTCGAAGATAAACACCGGATTTGCGTGCTTCACTACGTAAATGCGTCATTTGATTTACAGTTAAACCACGATAATCAGCAACTACTGCGGAAATAGCTTTAGAGGCGACTGCAGTCACTTCTTCTACTACAGCTTTTTTTCCAGCTAAATTTAACGTCACGTTACTGACCTCCTAATGTGTACAAATCACTTGGATTTGACAGTTATGGTGGCCGTCTCTGATTATATTCGGAGCCGGTTCACCGTCTGCGCAGGAAATTAAGCTTTAGCACCTGCGGTCTTCGACGGCATGGAACCAAATCTATGCCGTGAATTCCTAAAAATGGGTGAATATATTACACAGGTAATGATGAAATATCAATAGCCAATCCAGGACCCATTGTGGTAGATAATGATATTTTCTTCAGATATTGACCTTTTGCAGCAGA
>JAUXYG010000076.1 GCA_030694525.1 Legionella sp.
CGGAGGTTTTGCACCAGGTGACTACTATCCTGAGCTGCCCAATACACTACTTGTCTGCGCCACAGAAATGCGCACGGAAAAGGAAATAGCTCACTACGCTGAAACTTTAAACAGCATTATGAAAAGGGGTGAATAATGTTCATTATACAACTTACTTATATCACTCCGATTAGCGAAGTGGATAAATATCTGCAGGCCCATCGGGAATTTCTCGAATACCATTACAAACAGGGGTTATTGATTGCATCAGGGCCTTTGAAACCGAGAACGGGTGGAATTATTATTGCGGCCACCAATGATCGGGAGCATCTGGAAGAACTATTCAAGAAAGACCCTTATTATTTAGCAGAAATTGCCAAATACGAATTTATTGAGTTCATTCCAGTCAAACATTGCGATGAACTTAAAGAACTTGTTCAAAAAACGGAAGGTACATTATGTTGATTTTTGAATTATCAAAAGCACAACGCCAGGCAAGGGCACAAGCACCGCATAATATCAAAAGCAAATATGTGCTCCCCTCTGAATTCCAGCGTGAAAATCCACCCAGCATGCCCGCCTGCTCCGAACTTCAGGTGGTAAGGCATTATACCCGTTTATCACAAAAGAATTTTGCCATAGATACCAATTTTTACCCTTTAGGCTCCTGTACGATGAAATACAATCCTCGAGGAGTACACAAAGCCGCATCAATCCCAGGATTTGCTAATCGGCATCCGCTCGCATTAGAGCAAGACAGCCAGGGATTTCTGGAGTCCATCTATCAGCTGCAAAGTCACATTGCCGAAATAACCGGAATGGAGGGAGTTTCCCTTACGCCAATGGCGGGCTCTCAGGGTGAGTTTGCCGGTGTTGCCATGATCAAAGCCTACCATCAATCCCGAGGTGATACGACGCGAGATGAAATGCTTATTCCCGACGCGGCACACGGGACTAATCCTGCCTCAGCGGTTATGTGTGGTTTCAAGGTGGTTGAGATTGCAACAGGTGAAAATGGTGATATCAATCTTGAAGAACTAAAAAACAAAGTGGGTCCCCGCACTGCAGGAATTATGCTGACCAATCCTTCAACGCTTGGCTTATTTATGCGCCAAATCAAAGATATTGCGGCCTTAGTCCATCAGGCTGGAGGTTTGCTGTATTATGATGGAGCCAATTTAAACGCCATATTGGGTAAAGTCAGGCCGGGAGATATGGGATTTGACGTCATGCATTTAAACCTGCACAAAACGTTCGCCACGCCGCATGGTGGAGGTGGTCCGGGTGCTGGTCCAGTAGCTGTAGGGAAACGGTTAGTTCCTTTTATGCCCTTACCTATTGTTAAAAAAACGGACTCAGGATTTGCCTGGGCTACCAAACAAGATTATCCCCAAAGTATTGGCAGACTCTCTTGTTTTATGGGTAATGCCGGGATTTTATTACGTGCGTACTTTTATATGAAAGTTTTAGGTAAAGAAGGGTTACTGCGCGTTTCAGAATATGCCACCCTTAATGCGAATTACCTACTAAAAGAATTGAGTAAAGCAGGGTTTACCCCAGCTTACCCAAAAAGACGAGCCTCTCATGAGTTTATCCTGACCTTAAGTCCGGAAAAAAAGGCATTCGGCATTACCGCCATGGACCTAGCTAAACGGTTATTAGATTATGGGTTCCATGCACCGACTACTTATTTCCCTTTATTAATTCCCGAATGTTTGCTGATTGAACCCACTGAAACTGAAAGTAAAGAGGAAATGGATGCATTTGTAGCGGCAATGCACGCTATCAGGGAAGAAGCGGCAACCAATCCCAATTTATTGAAAGACGCACCCCATACCCTTCCCGTTAAAAGGCTTGATGATGTCAAAGCCGCGCGTGAATTGAATTTAAACTATTTTTCAAATAAAAAAGATAATTAACATCAAGGCTTGCCTTTGGTGAGCCTTGGATATTTAGAATTACAATTTTGAACCCAAGATGACAATCAATGATATATAATCAATTCATAAGATAAGAAAAATAAGCTACTCAATTGACGCAACCACAAATAAAAACACTTTTAGCAAGACAAGGGATCTATGATAAAAAAGGTTCTGTGTATGCCTATGAACTTTTATATCGTAACCATGATGAGCTTTCGTCCTCAATAAATCATTTAAATCCGTTACATGGTGATGCGGCAACTTCGTCAGTAATTACCCAAATTTTTACGAATCTGGATTTAAATTCGGTTATTGGCACTAAACGTGCGTTTATCAACTTTACCTATAATAACTTTATTGAAAAAATTCCCCATTTACTTCCTAAGAATCGTATTGTTATTGAAGTACTGGAGACCGTTACAGTTGATAAGCTCTTGTTAGATAATCTGAAGCTACTTAAAGAAGAAGGCTATAAAATTGCACTGGATGATTTCATTTATCGTAAAGAATCAGAACCGCTCATCGCTTTGGCAGACATCATTAAAATTGACGTGTTACATTTGTCCAAACAACAGATTCTAACGCAACTGAAACCTCTAAAAGAAATTTTTAACCAAAAATTACTCGCTGAGAAAATCGAAGACAAACAGCAATTTAATACGTGTATCGATCTTGGCTTTGATTATTTCCAAGGGTTTTTTCTTAACAAACCGGATCCCTTTAAAGGCCAACAACTCTCGGAAAATAAGAGCCATCTCTTACAATTAATTGCTGAAATTAATAATGATTCTGTACCTGTTCAACAGATTGAAGATAATATTTTACAAATTCCCAAACTAAGCTATCGCATCCTGCGCCTGGCTAATTCAGCATCAATGTATAGCGGAAGAAAAATTGATTCTCTTATGGATGCCATAAATCAGTTAGGTTTGGTCCAAATCCGCAATTGGATAAGTTTACTATTATTATCCAGTATGGACGATCTCGCTCCTGATCTGCTTGAGCTCACTTTGATTCGAGCTAAAATGTGTGAATCTCTAGCAAAAGTCACCGGATATCCTAACCCACATCAGGCCTACACCGCAGGAATATTATCAACCTTGGATGGCATTTTAAATGAACCCATGTCTTCCCTTTTATCTAAAATACAATTAAGTGAAACGTTAAATGAAGCACTTCTTGATCATGCTGGAGAGTTGGGTGCCCTTCTTAAGTTTACAATAAATTACGAACAGGCTAATTTTAACCAACTTTCAAACATAACCCTCGATGAACAGGAATTAACCCGCTCTTATCTGCAAGCCATTGAGCATGCCCACCACATACTTCATGTGATTGACCAATAAAACAGATTAATAACACCAACCGGGAAACCCTTACTTTGCTTAAAGATGAATTGAAAAATACGTCATCTCGAACAAAATCAAGATCTCCAAACGGGCTCAGCTCAAAAGCGAAGCATCAATTATTGGGAATACAATTTAAGGAGTTACTGCTCATAAAGATAACTTAATGAAAAATAATTGTTTTCATTTAAAAAAAAACTTTGC
The DNA here is from genome assembly GCA_030694525.1 of Legionella sp. Classification (GTDB taxonomy): domain Bacteria; phylum Pseudomonadota; class Gammaproteobacteria; order Legionellales; family Legionellaceae; genus Legionella. The sequence goes on from JAUXYG010000076.1 coordinate 3,452, forward strand.
TATTGAAAAAAAATAAGTTATAACACTCTTACCTAGTTCAAGGATTGACAGGTATAAGTAAGGCTCAGCATCTCAAGAAGAGAGCTGAATTCTCAATTTTTTCATGGAGTGAGAAAATGAATAGTAAAGTGTTTTCCCAACGCTTTAATCGCGAATTAGCTACCCTGGGGTTTCCGGAAGAATTAACTGAAAAAACCAAAGCGGTATCTAAAGTATTTGGCGTGACACGTCACTTGGCAAATTCTATGATTTTTGGCCACATTCTTCCTAATCATGAGCAACTGGATAAAATTGCTGAAATATTAGAAGTCTGTCCTCAATGGTTAGGTGGCGCAGTGGATAGAAAGAAAGCTTATCCAGGCCGGGAGACTATTGAGAGCGTGTAATCTTATCCAAAATACGATATACTCGACCCTAATAGATGGCGTTTGCCTCCTTTTTATCGTGAACAAACGCCTGATTTATCTTGCAGGTTGTCACTATCATGGAATGCTTAAGTTTTTGCGTTGCTAAATCAATTGATTTAACACGTCTTGATAATCACTTTAAACACTCATCGACCACGTACAATTCGGTGAAAAGTCGTGACGTATTGAAGTTATCCTCTCGAATCAATCCGAACCATACTATATATATTTTTAAAAACGGGACGGTAGTTTCCTGGGGAATTAAACGGTACGAGATTAGTGAATATTTAAATACCATAAAACAGCTTATCGATAAACCTGTCGCTTTATTGGTACACGATGAATTTCATTACCAACTTGGCGATAAAACAGCCATAGAACCTCATGATTTTTTTGATGTCGATTGCCTGACTATGGATAACGACAGTGAAGAATTGAAACTTAGCCTGTCCTATGGGTTTTCACAGTCGGTTAAATTACAATATTTTGAAACCATCATTGATGCCTTAATTGAAAAATATAATCCCATGATTCAAAGCCTTTCTCATAAAGGTGAAATGCCTATTAGTCGCAAACAAATTCAGCAAATTATTGGGGAAATTTTAGGGGCTAAAAGTGAGATGAATCTTATCAGTAATTTTCTTTATCACCCCAAATATTTTTGGCAACACCCGACTCTGGAAGAGCATTTCATCATGCTTGAACGTTACTTACACATACAAAGAAGGGTAAACGCTATCAACCATCGTCTTGATACGCTTAATGAAATTTTTGAAATGTTTAATGGTTATCTTGAAAGTCGTCACGGTCATAATCTTGAAATAATAATTATTGTTTTAATTACCTTGGAAATTATCATTGCGGTTATGAATTTCCATTTTTAAGTAGAGGCTGATTTATGGATAAATTTTCAAATTATTTCCTCAAAGGCACCACTCTACGGACGGAAATTCTGGCAGGGATTACCACTTTTTTAACCATGGTCTATATTGCTTTTGTTAATCCCACTATTCTTCATGATGCAGGGATGGACCAGGGAGCTGTATTTACTGCCACATGTCTTGTAACCGCATTTGCTTGTGCTCTGACCGGCATTATGGCCAACACCCCCATCGGGGTAGCACCTGGAATGGCATTAAACATATATTTTTCATACAGTGTAGTGCTGGGTATGGGCATTGATTGGCAACATGCTTTGGCCATGGTATTTATTTCCGGACTACTTTTCTTTCTAATCACGTTGACCAGTTTAAGGCGATTGCTTATCGAAGCAATTCCCCATAATTTGCAAATTGCAATCTTGATAGGAATTAGTTTACTAATTGCCCTGATTGCTCTTCAAACCAATCATATTATTGTAGAAGATCAGCATAATTTAATGCGCCTTGGTTCTATTACTACCCGTGAAAGTGGTCTGTTTTTTTTAGGCTTTTTACTTATTCTTACCCTCGACTACTATCGAATTCCGGGTGCAATAATAATTGGTATCTTGAGTATTAGTCTCTTAAGTTTACTCTTGGGAATAACTGCCTGGCAGGGAATGGTAGCCTTGCCTCCATCAATAGAACCCACCTTTTTAAAACTTGATTTTTCCGGATTAACCAGCGCAACAGCACTGAAAGCAATTTTTACCTTCTTTCTCATTGCAGTATTTGATGCTACCGGTACTCTAATCGGTTTATTAAACCCCACCGTCTTCAAACAACAAGCCAGTTACCCCCAACGTTTAAGCCACAGTTTAACTGCCGATGCAGCCGCATCAACCCTTGCCGGGCTGCTGGGCTCTGCAAGCACCTCTCCATATATTGAATCGGCAACTGGAATCGAAGCGGGTGGTCGAACCGGACTGACCGCCTTAGTTATTGCTACTGGATTTATTCTGATGCTTTTCTTCTTCCCTTTGGCAAAAATGATTCCAGGTTTTGCCGTAGGGCCTGCTTTACTTTATGTCGCCTGTTGCATGATGAAGCATTTATCGGATATGAAATTAAAGGACATCAGCGAGACCGCACCCTGTATGGTTACCATTATGATGATTCCTTTCACCGCCTCTATAGCAGATGGGATAGGCGGAGGAATTATTCTTTATGCCCTGCTAAAATTACTCACTCGCCAAAAATTAAATCCATTAGTACTCATTTTAAGTTTGGTGTTCGTACTCTTTTTTATAATAAGCTAAATTAGCCTTTTATCTGTTGATAGCTAGCAAGTGCAACCTCACGTGCCAAAATATGATCGACAATCGGTAAGGGATAATCGACTCCTAAAGTAATAGGCAGCTCATGGACAGGGGCATCCCAGGGATGATGAATCCATTTTGACGGGACCGATTTTAATTCAGGAATCCAACGCCGAACGTATTCCCCCTGAGGATCAAACTTCTCCCCCTGCAATATGGGATTAAAAATTCGATAATAAGGTGAGGCATCTGCGCCGGACCCCGCTACCCATTGCCAACTCGCTGAGTTATTGGCCAAATCGGCATCAAGCAAGGTATCCCAAAACCATGCGGCACCTTTACGCCAATCTATCATTAAATGTTTGGTTAAAAACGACGCCACGATCATCCTGACCCGGTTATGCATGTATCCCGTAACCCATAATTCTCGCATACCTGCATCCACAAGAGGATAGCCAGTAATTCCTCGTTGCCACTTGTGTAAATTACTCTCATCATTTTGCCAGGGAAAGCGATCAAATTGGTCTTTAAAATTGTGTGTCATCAACTGGGGAAAATGATAAAGTAAGTTATAGGAAAACTCGCGCCAGCCAAGTTCCGAGAGGAAGGTCTGAGCCGAGTTCAAATCACATCCGGGCTGATTCATAGCTTCATGCACTGCAGTCCAGATTTGTTGCGGGCTTATTTCGCCAAAGTGCAGATGAGGGGATAAACGTGACGTACCTGATGTTGCTGGCTCGTTACGAGACTCCTTATATCCCTCAAGAGCATTATGTAAAAATTCTTTTAATTTTAATTGCGCCCCTTGTTCACCAGGTTGCCAATAGAGGGGGAAATCTTTAGCCCAATTCGGTTTTTGCGGTAATAAATGCCAGTCCTCAATCTCATCTCCCTTGATAGGCAGCAGAGTTGGCCAATCAGTGACTGACATTAACGGCCTCATCTTCATTTGTCGAACACACTGTCGCCAATAGGGAGTAAACACTTTAAAGTAAGAACCACCTTGATTCAGAACCTCCCAAGGCTCGTGTAATAAACTGCCATTACAGCTAATGACAGTAATTTCCTGTGACTTTAACTCCTCTTTAATATGCTTATCACGTGCACTGATAACAGGCTCATAGCAGCGGTTCCAGTACACCGCATCAATTTTATGTGTTTTGATCAGCTGTTTTAATAAAGTGAGCGGGTCTGCCCTAAAACAAAATAAATCCAGGTGAACCTCTTCCAGGGCTGCTTTTAAGCTTATCAGGGAGTGATGTAGCCACCAGTGTTGCGCACCACCCAATTCGAGTGAGGGCTCAATTTCATTAATGTATAAAGGGATAATTTTTTGGTGGGTTTTACAGGCTAACGTTAATCCAGGATTATCATGCAAGCGAAGATCTTGTCTGAACCAAAAAATTGCTGTTGTCATAGGAACCATCGATAATTTTTAGTAAGTTCACACTATACCTTAAGATTCTTCTTTACTTAATCTCTTAGCATTAATTTCATATCTTTATGAGGGATACCAGCATCCATATATTCATCACTGCACACAATAAAACCCAATTTTTCGTAAAACGAAATGGCATTAATCTGAGAACTTAATTTCGCACATTTTAAAGATGAGTTCGATGTAAGATCATCTAATATAAACTCCATGAGGTATTTACCTAAACCCCTCCCTTGCAAAGAATCAAGCACAGCGACACGTTCAATTTTAGCAAAACCAAAGAGATGACGAACACGCGCCACTCCAGCAGGGTGATTATCAACGTGCAGCAGATAATGCTCACTGTCTTTATCTTTGCCATCAAGTTCTTCGTTTAAAGGAACCTTTTGTCCTTCGACAAACACCTCATGACGTATGGCCAAACATGCGTCCATGGCTTTAGAGTCACTAACCTTTTGTACGTTAATTTTCATGTTTTATGTATACCCTGATTTTGTGTTCAATAATTTAATTTTAAAATTATAAACTGATTATCTACTAAAAGAAGAAAAATCCGGCAATTGTTCTATAATTAACCAATATAAGAATGACATAGAGTATCATATGTTGCGTGTATTAATCGGTAGTTTGTTGCTGCTTCCTTTCTTTCATACAAGCATAGCGCAGAACGGAGTTACTCCTGCCAAAGAATGTACCTGGTGTAATAAAACTAATTTAAATAAGTTGACTCCCTTACAATATGAAGTAACACAAAAAGCGGGCACTGAACTCCCGTTTAAAAATCCCTATTGGAATAATAAAAAAGATGGAATATATGTAGATATTGTTTCAGGAGAGCCGTTATTTAGCTCCACCGATCAGTATTCATCAGGTACTGGCTGGCCGAGTTTCACGAAGCCAATTGATAACCAGTTTATTACCTTGAAAGCGCACAGAAAATTCCTTTTTACAACGACAGAAGTTCGATCCAAACATGCTAACTCTCATTTAGGAGATGTATTTAATGATGGACCACAACCGGGCGGTCAGCGATACTGCATCAATTCTGCTGCTCTGGAATTTATTCCTAAAGAACAAATGATACAACGTGGCTACGGAGCCTATCTTTTTCTTTTTAATAAAAAATAGAAATATGAGGCATATCACGCTAAAATTAGCGTTAATAAGCATGAGTTATCAGATGAATTATGATTAATAAAACACATCAAATCACAGATCAACAGCTTAAAGAATTACAACAATTGGAAGCGTTGTGTAAAAAAAATGACGGCAGCGCTCCAAATATATACCCACATATTTTAGTTCAACCCCGGGCTTTTCCGGCAAGTCTGTTCTATTACGCGCAGAATCAGTTACTCGGCTTCTTAAGTGTGTATTTTTTTTATGATAAGGCAGTTGAAGTCAGTTTACTGGTACACCCTGCTGTGCGGCGTAAGGGGATTGGTAAAGAGCTAATATATGAAATTCTGCCTCTTATTCAGTCGCAGCAATATTCTACTCTGATATTTTCAAGCCCTGCTAAAACCAACACTCAATGGCTGGTAACTCTTGGATTTGTTTCACTGCATAGTGAATATTACATGGTAAGAAATGAGCTTCATCCTATTCTTGATTATCAGCAATCATTAACGTATCGCACGGCAAATCCCAATGACATGCTGTTATTATGCGCCCTTGACGAAGCCTGCTTTCCCCAAAAACAAAATAACATCCAGGAACGTTTCCAAATGCTCCTGGATGGAAGAGAGTATCAAATTATTCTTGCCTTTCATGAAAATAAGATCGTGGGTAAAGCGCATATCCGATGGGACGAACAAGGAGCCACCCTCTCAGATATCGCGGTCATGCCTGATAGACAGGGTAAGGGGATCGGAACCTCGCTTATTGCTCATTGCATTAATTTAGCGCTCAGTGAAGGGATTCATCACATAAGTCTCGATGTAGAAACTCATAACAAAAGAGCGTTAAATTTATACACCCGCTTAGGCTTTCTAGTTCACAATGCCTGTGATTATTGGTCCATCGAAATACAACAATTACTTAAATAATTTTTAATTAATTCAAAGTTTCCTTCCAAAAATAAATTTGGCTTGACAGGATTTAAACCTGACCTTTAGTATTGCTAAGTCTAACTAAAGGAAGACTTTGAGAAAGGATCATTAATGAAAAAAAGGGTTGTTATAACGGGCATGGAGATTACCTCATCCATAGGTACAGGAATTAACAAATTCTGGAATGCGGCAGTTCAGGGTACCTGCGGGATAAAACGAATCCAGGCCTACGATCCCTCTCCTTATACTACCCAAATTGCAGGAGAAATTACTGACCTGACTCTGGATGATCTGCCTGAATATAACAAAAGCAAGCGCTTTCCTCGAACCGCACAATATGCATTATACTGTACTCATAATGCAGTAAAACAAGCACAATTAACCTCATCTGAACTAACCCATGCTGGAACCTATATCGGTACCAGTCTGGGCGGCCATCCAGAGTTGGAAGCAGGTTATGAAGTTTTTTTCAAAGAAAGCTGGAAAAAAATCCCGCCTCTAAGTGTCATTAGAGGAATGCCAAATTCCATAGCGAATCACATAGCCATTGCATTTGGAATTGGTGGGCCTAATTCAACCTGCTCTAATGCCTGTGTTTCTTCCGCCGAGGCTATTGGCAATGCTTATCAACAAATCACTTATGGTAATTTAACTACCGCAATTTGCGGTGGAACCGAGTCTTTGTTGTGGGAATCAATAATGGCTGCCTGGTGTAAATTAAGAGTCATGTCTTCAAATAATGAAAACCCCTCTCTTGCGAATCGGCCATTCGATTTATATCGGGATGGATTAGTTATGGGAGATGGTGCAGGCATGTTAGTTTTGGAAGAGTTAGGACAAGCTAAAGCTCGCGGCGCAAAGATCCTTGGAGAAATTATCGGGTATGGCGCCAGTTGTGATGCATTTCATATTACTGCCCCTGATTCTCAAGGTCAGATTCGAGCCATTCATGCCGCATTGAATGATGCAAGGTTATCACCAAACGATGTTCACTACATCAACGCACATGGAACTGGTACCCAGCTGAATGACAGCACTGAAACGGCCACTATTAAAGCCGTGTTTGGCGAACGGGCCTATGAAATTCCCATCACCGCACAAAAAGCAATGACCGGACATGCCATTGGGGCTGCAGGAGCAATGGAAATCATCGCAACCACCCTATGTCTGCAAAATGATATGCTCTTGCCCACGATAAATCTAAACACCCCCGATCCAGCTTGTGATTTAGATTATGTACCTAACACCGCACGTAGCAAACCTATTGAGATCGCCCTATCCAATCATTTCGCATTTGGGGGAGCAAATGCAGCTTTAGTGCTACGTAAATTCATTAACTGATCAGTAGCCCTAAAGACAGAATAAATCTTATTTTAATTGCTCGAAAATCAACGGTAAGGGGTATATAATCAGCCTATTTGCAAATTTAAAGGCTAATAATGAATACTTCACTTTGTGATATAGCAAACCTGGTTCAAGGCATGGTTATCGGTGATGATTCCATACGTATTTCTGCTTTATCACCTATTGATAATATTCTCGCCGGTACCTTGGTCTTCGCAGATAGTGAAGAAAATCTTAAACGTGCCGAAGCATCGCCCGCAGCGGCCATCCTGGTTAATCTAAAAACCACAAGTAAAGATAAACCCATCATTCAAGTACCGCACCCTTTAAAAGCTTTTATAAAACTGCTCCATTATTTCAACCCATCCCCAAAAATTCTCCCGGAAATACACAAGACTGCGGTAATTGGTGAAGGAGTAAAAATAGGAGAGCACGTTTCCATAGGCCCCTATGTGGTTATTGAATCAGGAAGTGTTATTGGTAATAACTGTGTCTTGAAAAGTCATATTTACATCGGTCACAATGTAATGATTGGTGATGACACCACTATTCATGCTCACGTTACGGTATATGATAATTGCCATATTGGCGCAAGAGTCAGCATTCACGCATCAACAGTAATTGGTTCCGACGGGTTTGGCTATACCTTTGTGGATAACCAGCATCTTAAAGTGCCCCATGTCGGAAGAGTCATTATCGAAGATGATGTTGAAATTGGCGCCAATACTGCAATAGATCGCGCAACACTTGGCGCCACCGTTATCGGTGCTGGAACCAAAATTGATAATCTGGTTCAGGTTGCCCACTCGGTTAAGTTAGGTAAAAATAATATTCTGTGCGGATTTACCGGGATAGCCGGAAGCACCACCAGCGGAAATAATGTAATCTTTGCAGCAAACGTTGGGGTAAGCGATCACGTCCGAATTGATGATGGAGTTATTTTAGGCGCACGTACCGGTGTGCCGCCGCATAAACATTTAAAAGAAGGAACTATTTATTTGGGCAGTCCAGCCAGACCCAAAGATGTCACGATTAAGCATGAACTTTCAGTCAATCGAATTCCACTTATGCGGAAAAACATAAAAGCCCTAACCGAACAAATTGCAGACATTAAAAAGCGCCTTTCGATTCATGAAGGGGAATAGGATGAAACCACCATTAATTCTAATCGATGCATCCTCCTATTTTTTTCGCGCATTCCATGCGCTGCCTCCACTAACTAATTCCAAAGGGCAACCTACCGGTGCTATTTACGGTGTTGCCAATATGATCAAAAAACTGATCAAAGACTATCAACCTGAAGAATTGGCTGTGGTGTTTGACGCGAAAGGCAAAACGTTTCGTGATGAATGGTACCCAGAATACAAAGCCCACCGTACCGCAATGCCTGATGAGTTACATTCCCAATTTGACCCATTACTTAAAATATTAAAAGCAATGGGTCTGCCACTTATTATCGTTGAAGGAGTAGAAGCAGACGACGTTATTGGGACTCTAGCATGTCAGGCAGTAAATGAAGGACGAACAGTAGTTATTTCAACCAGTGATAAAGATATGGCGCAATTAGTGAATGAGCACATTTCATTAATCAATACCATGAGTAATTATCAAATGGATATTGCTGGGGTTAAAGAAAAGTTCGGCGTTACTCCGGAACAAATTATTGACTATCTCACCCTTGTTGGGGATACGGTGGATAATATTCCCGGAGTGAATAAATGCGGGCCTAAAACTGCAGCCAAATGGCTCGGTGAATATCAAACTCTGGATAAACTCCTGGAAGAGGCGGACAAAATTCCGGGCAAGATTGGCGAAAATCTACGTTCAAGCATTCCTCATCTGCCGTTGTCGAAACGACTGGTTACCATCAAAACAGATGTGGCATTACCGTTAGGGATTCATGAGCTCACCCCAGCTCAAGCTGATCGCGAACTACTCATCGAATTAACGCGCGAATTTGAATTTAAAAATTGGCTTAAAGAATTACTGGGACAAGATGAGCTTTTGCAAAATCAATCTCCAGAAGTGACGCCACAAACTAAAATGACTTATGAAACTATTAGTACTTATTCACAATTGACCCACTTACTCAATAAACTGGAAGAGAGTCATTTATTTAGCATGTTAATTACTACCAATAATCTGGACCCCGTTAATAGTAAAATGGCAGGAATTGCCTTTGCATTAAATAAAAATGAAGCATTTTATATTCCTTTCTCACATACTGATAAAAGCCCTCAACTGGATCAACAGGAAGTATTAACCGCCTTAAAACCAATTTTGGAAAACCCCAACATTAAGAAAATTGGGCGCAATATTAAATTCGATTTTTGCGTGTTTCGTAATAACGACATTAATCTGCAAGGAATAGATTCTGACATCATGCTCGAATCCTACGTGATGAATAGCAGCGCCAGTCGCCACGATGTTGAATCATTGACCTTAAAATACTTAGGCCACCACAATCTTTCCTTCGAAGACATTGCGGGAAAAGGAGCAAAACAACTTAGCTTTGATGAAATTTCAGTAGATAAAGCGACTTCTTTTGCTGCGGAACAGGCCGATCTCACCTTACAAATCCACGAAAAACTCGCATCCATGATCGATGAACCCCTGCAAAAGGTATTACAGGAAATTGAGATCCCTTTAGTGACAGTACTTGCGGAAATGGAGCGGTTAGGGGTTTTAATTGATCCCGTGATGTTAAAAAAGCATGGTAATCGCTTGAAAGCACGAATTAGTGCACTCGAAGAAGAAGCGATAAATCTTGCCGGTAGAGCCTTTAATCTGAATTCCCCAAAACAATTACAGGAAATTTTGTTTGATGAACAAAAGTTACCCATAATTGCCAAAACACCGACTGGACAACCTTCAACTGCTGAGTCGGTATTACAGGAATTGGCTTTTGACTACCGACTTGCAGCCGTAATTCTTGAATATCGAGGTTTAACCAAATTAGTAACCACTTATATTGATGCATTACCACGACGAGTTAATCCCTACACGAACAGAGTTCACACCTGTTATAACCAGGCCGTTGCCGCTACCGGGCGTTTGTCTTCCAGTGAGCCCAATTTGCAAAACATTCCCATCCGCAGTGAGGAAGGCCGATTAATTCGCACCGCATTTATTGCGCCACCCAATCATGTTTTATTAGCAGCGGACTACTCACAAATCGAATTAAGAATTATGGCTCATTTGTCGCAAGATGATAATTTGCTTCATGCATTTGCTAAAGGATGGGATATTCACACGGCTACCGCAAGTGAAATTTTCCAAGTGCCTCTTAATAATGTGAGCCATGAGCAACGCAGACGCGCAAAAGCCGTGAATTTCGGTTTAATCTACGGGATGTCCTCATTTGGATTAGCCAAGCAAATTGGCGTGGAACGCTCAGATGCCCAACATTATATAGACACTTATTTCGAACGCTATCCCAAAGTTCGTGAGTATATGGATCGAACCCGTAAACAAGCTCATGAGCAGGGTTATGTTGAAACGTTATTTGGCAGAAGATTGTACTTGCCAGAAATTAACGCGCGTAACATGATGCGCCAAAAAGCAGCCGAACGTATGGCGATTAATGCGCCAATGCAAGGTACAGCCGCCGATATTATCAAAAAAGCCATGATTGCTCTGGCAAAATGGCAGGATTCTCAAACCAATCCCCCGGCCAGAATGATCATGCAAGTACATGATGAGCTTGTTTTTGAAGCCCGCACCGATGATCTGGAATCATGCAAAAAAGTGATCCATCAATTAATGGAGCAAACAGTACAGTTATCAGTGCCTTTATTAGTTTCAATTGGTGTAGGAGCTAATTGGGACGATGCGCACTAACCCCTAACCATTATTATAAGGAAATTATATGCCAAGAGAGGCCACTCCTACGGAAATCCAGGAATATAAAAATCGTTATCAACTACGATTTGAACAGTTAATATCGAGTGGGGAAGAATTTGCCCTGGAATTGCTCCAGAATAATCAAAATGCGGGCCCGAAACAGGAACTCTTTTGTACACGCTATAAACAGTTTATGAGCCTTTTTCTGAAGAAGACGGTCGTAGATGAAGATGCGAAGGATACTTTCTTAAAAGCAATCGAAATGAACTCAGGGAAAACAAAAAGTTATAACAAACAATTTTTAATAACTGAAATAAATCGACAAATTCAAGAAGAGGTGAGCAATCTATCTTTTGAACATACAGGAATTAAAGCACCTATAAATCCAGCTTCCAATTGTGACTGCTCCAGTTTTTTTAGCCTGCAAGTCTGGGGAGGATTTATGATGGCTTTAGGTGCTGCTGCAGTTGCGATTGCATTTGTTGCTCTTTATTCTCCCGCATTAATATTCACTGGAGGAATTGTTGCCTGTGCGGGATTAGCAACTTTGACTTTAGGTCTAGGCCTCTTTGCCTCCACAGTTAAAGAGGATTCCCCTTTTGCAGGTGATGAAACTACTATGAACCGACTGACTTATTGGCACAGGACAGTATAGTCTGTCTGTTAAAATACTGCGAAGCACCTATGAATAATTCATTGAATGAATAGGGTGCTGCAGTGGTACTATTGGAGTAAGGTAAGTTATTGATTTTAAAATATGTTCCGCTGAAACAAGTTTATTCCATACTGAAAAATGGTTTACTGATTTAGAATATAATTTAAAAATTGTCGCGAATTCATGACGCATCGTTTCAGAATCAGTCCAGGCAATTACTGGTAAATTAGGATATCTTGACAATACTGCTGCTGTGAGTTCAGGTCCATTACAATATATGTCTGAGCCAGCCGCATTTAAATCACCATCGATAATCAGTAGCTCAGGAAAATGAGTATTAACATGTGATAAGGCTGCCTGGCTATTATTAACGATCGTTACGGCGATAAAAGTCATCATAGACTCTAATAGTCGACGTAAACAATAAGCATTAAAAACATTATCTTCAACAATCAAAACGCGCATAGAAACTCCCTGTAATTCGCCCTGCAAGTATATAGGTGCAAACCTTAAGAGAAGCTTAAGAAAAAAATTTAAATTTTAAATTCTTTGAAATATGCATGATAACTTCACCAAGAAAGTCTGAACTCGATGCATTTCGTTTAGCGTAGGGACTTCATAAGTCGCAAATATCGATATCATGCGCCAATAAACGTCTGTTTGCTCTAAAATAAGTAATAGGAGAATGCTCCAATAAATCAGATAGTTTCTCCATATAAATACAGGCAAAGCGATCCACTTGGTAGGCAAAATAACTTTCTTCAGCACCTGCACGAAATACTCGCTCCCAGCGAGGATTGTAAAAAGCACTTTGTTCTACTAATAATTTAGAAATTTCCTTATCAACTGTCGTAATTCTCCCCTGCAACTCCTGTATCTCCGGCTCATAAAGCTCAGACTCTTCATCAATGCTTTGCGTGCATAAATCAACGTACTTCTGCTCGAGATTCTTTTTAACTTTCATAGCTTTGGTTATTTTTTTCTCTATTGGCAATGCTTTAATTTGAGATGCAATTTCATCACCCAGCTCATCTACTACTAAAGCGGTGCGCCAATTACAATCTTTCTTCAAGCGCAAGATATCACCATAGATATGATCCCCAATATAGAGTATTTCATCACCACTTAGATTCAGATTTTCGGTAAATTTTTTCGCATTACCGCCCTGATAAATTCCAGGAACCAAGGAGCTTTCCACATTAGTCATAGTGCCCGTTTCAGGATCTACGGCTAAAAATCGGAGATTGTCATAAAAAAACCGGGGTTTATTTGCCAGAGTGATTACGTAAGTAAATAAATCCCGCCAGGTTTCGCCCTCTGACAAAAAAGGATTTATTGCATAATCCAGTAATAATTTAGTATAAAAATATTCAGAGTTGGTTAAAATAAACATTTTTTTACCATGTCGTATAAAATGTTTTATCCCTTCTACGACTGCTTTTTCTTTAATTACATATTTTTTTAAATCTTTACAGATAATCTTTTTTAAACTTCCATCAGAATGAACTTTATCCACACAATATTGCACGTCCTGCGCCAGATTTTGATAAGTGGGCATGAGGTCACCTAAATCATCTTTTAAATCAACCAACTGACTGTATAAAACACAAAAAGCAATAGAAAATGAAGTATCTATAGGCATGTAATTGGGATCACCTAAATCCACATAAATACTACGATATATCTCCTGTTGCTCCATAAAACTTATCGGTTTTGTTCCATGATAACTTTGTCTTATAGCACCATATCGACTTAATTTTAAAATATTACCATTATTGGTATCAATCACCAGACCACGTATAGCGTCCCGATAATTGAAAGTCAGCTTTTTAATTTGGGATGGGTATTGTTTGAGCTCAACCAGTTTATCAATAACCAATTGATAGACTAACCCTTCAAAAGCCTCCGAATTGTAACGAATCAAAGTATGGTCCATATCCACACCAACCAGCTTGATTTTTTTCATATTCAAGACACGATTTACAAATACTTTATGCATATCCATAATTCAAGAAACCTATTATTCGTTACAAAGCAAAATTAATACGCGTTATTTTACAGTAGCAACAACCTTAGCACTTGCCACCAATATTTTATCAGCTAGTCGGTGGGCAAATAGCCCATTTTCAACCACTCCAGGTATTATATTGATACGATCCTCTAGCTCAATCATTGAGCCCATGGGAAGATTAAATACATCCAAAATAATATTGCCGTTATCAGTGATAAAACCCTCACGATATTCAGGATCTCCCCCCAGACCAACTAATTGGCGGGCTACAAAACTGCGAGCCATGGGTATCACCTCTACCGCTATTGGAAATTGCCCCAGGACAGGTACCATTTTGGATTCATCTACAATGCAGATAAACTGTCTGGCGACATTGGCAACAATTTTTTCCCGAGTGAGTGCACCACCTCCCCCTTTAATCATTTCCCCGCGGGAATTGACTTCATCTGCGCCATCTATGTAAATGGGTAACTCAGGAGCGGAATTTAAATCGATGACCGGAATGCCATATTCTCGCAATAGTGACTCAGTGGCTCTGGAGCTTGAAACACAGGCATCTATTCGATGTTTTATGGATGCTAATTCAGCAATGAAAAAGTTGACCGTTGAGCCTGTTCCAACGCCTATGATCATGTCATCATCAACGTACTCTAATGCCGCTTTTGCTGCCTTAATTTTTAAGTCATTCATGCTAAAACCTTTTGTCTTTGCCGGACAACCTCATACAAGGAAACTCCTGTAGCAACTGATACGTTGAGGCTATCGACACTCCCCGCCATGGGCAGAGAAAATAATCCATCACAATGTTCACGAGTCAGACGACGCAATCCCTCACCCTCGGCTCCCATGGCAATTGCAACCATACCGGTACAATCAATCTGATAAAGCGAGCATTTTGCTTCACCTGCTGCGCCATAGATCCAGACACCCTGCTCTTTTAAAATATCCATGGCACGCACCAGATTGGTTACTCGAACTAACGGAACTGATTCAGCAGCACCACAAGCTACTTTACTGACCACTGGCGTGACGCTTGCGCTTTTATCTTTGGGAATCATGACAAAATCGACACCTGTTGCATCGGCAGATCGCAAACACGCCCCTAAATTATGAGGATCAGTGATCCCGTCAAGTATCAAAATCAAACCCGGTTTTTTACTCGCACTCACTAATGAGACTAAATCTGATTCATTATAATCTGGCAATGGAAGCGCGCTGGCTACCACTCCCTGATGATTATATTCAGCAAAGTGTTGATTCATTTTGGTCGCAGATATTTTTTCCACCTTAATATGCGCTTTTTCGGCCTGTTCCAATAAATCCTGTACTCGCTTATCGATTCGGTCCTGATTCACATAAAGTTTATGAATGACTCGACGAGGATTAGCCAGTAGCGCGCTAACCGCATGCACCCCATATACAAACTGTTCACTCATTCGTAGCATCTTCCTCAGCAGGCTCAAAATCTATCTTACGCTCATCCAGGTCTACTCTGGCAACCAGAACATTCATTTTATCGCCTAAGCGATAAACCTGGCCTCCTCGAGTACCTATTAAACGATGCTTCACCGAGTCAAAAGTGTAGTAATCATTCTTTAAAGAAGTGACATGAACGAGGCCTTCAACGTAAATCTCATCCAGTTCGACAAAAATACCAAAACTGGTAACTGCCGAGATGCGCCCCATAAATACCTGACCCAATTTATCCTGCATGTACTCACATTTCAGCCAGGCAACCACTTCTCGGGTTGCATCATCAGCACGTCGTTCCGTCATGGATGAATGCTTACCAAGTCGATTCATATCATCATGGCTGTAGCTAAATTCATAAACAGGATGATTGTCTAGTATATGTCCGATAGCGCGATGGATTAGTAAATCCGGAAATCGCCTGATGGGGGATGTAAAATGGGTATAGGCCGAATAGGCTAATCCAAAATGACCTTCATTAGCTTCAACATATTGCGCTTGTTTTAATGAACGTAACATAACCGTTTCAATTAAATGCTTCTCGGGACGATCACCAATAGTGCTCATAGTGCGTTGGAAATCTTTTGGGCCAGGCTTTTTTCCGCCGCCAAGTTGCAAGCCCAATTCACCTAAAAACTGGCGTAAAGCGGTTATTTTATCCTCTTCAGGAGCAGCATGCACCCGATACAGCGTAGGAATTTCAGCTTTTTCGAGAAAACGGGCCGTCGCCACATTCGCAGCCAACATACATTCTTCAATCAATTTATGAGCATCATTACGAACTACTGGAACAATACATTTAATTTTTTTATGCTCATCAAATTCTATCCGTGTTTCTGTAGTCTCAAAATCCATTGCACCACGGTTTTTACGGGTAACCAGTAACGTATGGTATAAATCATGTAATGTTTCTAACATCGGCCACAAAGGCTGATGTTCTTCATCGGTCTTTTTCTGGTCTAGCCAGGAGCCAACCTGAGTGTACGTTAATCGGGCATGCGAATGAATCACTGCGCGATAAAACCGCGATCGGGAAATTTTACCGTCCTCAGTAATAGACATTTCCGCAACCATACAGAGACGGTCAACATGAGGATTTAAAGAACATAAACCATTAGATAACGCTTCTGGCAGCATAGGGACTACTTTCCCCGGGAAGTAAACGGAATTACCTCTTCGAGAAGCCTCTTTATCCAATGCTGAATCTTTAGCAACATAATTACTGACATCTGCAATAGCAACGTATAATTGATAACCACCTTTTGGTTTTCGATAACAATAAACGGCATCATCAAAATCTTTCGCATCTTCACCGTCGATAGTCACAAAAGAAAATTTACGTAAATCCGTGCGATTTTTTAATTGTTCTTCAGTTACTTGTTGGGGGATTTTAGCCACTTCAGTAAGCACATCATCAGGCCACTCAAAAGGAATGCTATGCGCATGAATCGCCACTTGTATTTCCATTCCCGGTGCCATGTGATCACCCAGAATATGAATTACTTTACCAATAGCCTGCGTTCTCTTGTTAGGGTAGGCAATTAACTCGACCAAAACCATCTGTCCATTTTTGGCACCCGCTGCAAATTCAGCAGGTATTGAAATATCCTGAGTTAAACGCTTACTATCGGGTAGTACAAAACTTACACCATGCTCACTAAAAAATCGGCCAACCACCGTCGCATTGGCATGCTCAAGCACTTCATGAATTTTACCTTCCGGTCTCCCTCGACGATCAACTCCCGCCTGATAGGCAAGCACCATATCACCATGCATGACACTACGCATTTCTTTCGCGGACAGTACCATATCATCACCCCCATCATCAGGGATAAAGAAACCAAAGCCATCGGGATGACCTTGCACGCTACCACGACGCAGATTTATTTTTTGCAGCAAACAGAAACGCCCACGGCGATCCTGCATTATTTGTCCATCACGTAGCATTGCTTTTAAGCGAAAGCCTAATGATTCCTGTTTACTCTCTTCAGTCAGATTCAGTTTATCAAATAACTGATTTCGCGACATCGGCCGGCCGTATTCATCGAGCACTTCCATAATGAATTCACGACTGGGGATAGGATCATCATACTTTTCACTTTCCCTTTTAAAAAAAGGATCTTTTGATTTTTTACTCACCGTTCACCATTTTAATTTTCTATTATTATTATAACTTAAACATACTTCTGTCAGTTCTACCACTGATCTGATAAGAAAGCGATTGTTACCGTGTATCCCAAAGGAATTAGCCGGGTTGTTTTTTAACCGGCAATTTAAAACCACGCCCACCAATTGCTGCTTTTAAAGCGGGCAGTGACATATCTTCTGCAGCCCAAAAGGTACCCTGCGCGTTTGCAGGAATTTTTACATTGCTCCATTGGCATACTGCGATAGCTCCCTCACAAGGTACCTGTTGTTCATGTCCCGGTTTGGACTCAATACAGGTCAGTATAAAGGGAGGTTTATCCAGGGCCAATGCCGACCAGTTTCCACCTTGCAATCGACTGGTCCAACCGGCGCTCGCACCAGCATTAGTTACCGGATGAGTAATCCATAGATCCGAGGTGGTCAAATTATGAATAAATACCAGTTTGCTATTTTTTGATTTTAAAGTCACCGACTCACCCTGGACAGCCACTGGCTGACATCCAGCAGGCAAAGTGGACTCAGCAGAAACGGATAGTGGTAGTAATAACCAACAAAAAGCGGCAAAAAACTTCATCATAATCTCCAAGTTAATATAAGTTACATTTCTAGCATAAAAGTGGCACTTATACCATTATGGTCTTCTGATTTAGACGCTGAATGATGTAATCTCTGATTATTTTCTGACATTTTAACCGGATTAATGGAGCTCTTAAGAATAGTGTTTAAATATTTAATAAACGTAAACCGTTGTTCTGCAAAACTTAAGTCAGATTGTTCACAGTCTGCCATGGGCAATGTTACCGCCTTATCACTTTTATAAAGGGGAGACGGCGTTATATCATCACAATATTTCACTATTTTCGATGCATTTTTAACCGGATAAAACCCATAGTGCCATAAACGGATAAAAAGGGAAATGAAACCAAAATTATAATGCGACACGCGAGTTTGCAGACGTGACTCTATCAAGGCTTCTGTTCTGGCACGCAACAATTGTCGTTTGTATGGAGTATAATGCCCTTCCTCTATTAAGTCCTTACATCCTCTTTGCACCAGAGTATAATATTTGCATTGCCCCAAATAAGTTAAAAATTTAATTACATCAGGGGCGTTATCATGTCGATTTTGGGTAACATTTTTTGCAAAATAAGTACCCATATCAACCAGTATACCCAGAGTAAATAACTCTGGATTTTTAATGACTCTTTGCAGCATCACGTCAAAAATAACGCGTGCGAAAGAGCGGTGGGGAAATTGCTGCATTAATTTAAGGATGGGATTCATATAATCGGGGTTGTGCTCAAATACCCCGAGGTAATTATCGATCAAACGATACAATGGAGTTCTGTCACCTGCATAGTTAAGCACGAACACACCCATTAAAGGTAATTTTTTGGTATTTCTGTCTTTCCAGGTTTCGTGGCTAAGGAACAGCCAGTCTTTTTGCAGTATTGGATGATTAACGCTCAACTTTTCCACAAACTCAGCTAAAAACAATTGAGAAATACATAAACGGGCAATAGCAGAATTAAATTGATTGTTTAAATAAAACAATTGGGTTTGCCCTTGTTGTGCTGCTCGAAAAACCAGTTCTCCTAAAAGTTTATAACCCAGTAGGAAATCAGGATCAAGCATGGTTTTATTACTTAAATGACGAACAGTAAAATTAGCCAGATGATTTAGTTCCCCTCGATTCCATTGAGTCGTACTCTTAAAAAATTCAGAGTAGTTTCCTCTGAGTACGTACATTAAAAATTTGTATTGAGATGACTCGTCCCAATCATTCACCGAATTTAAATGTACAATAGCCATAACTGCATGTTGCGGCTGGAAGTGAGCCAGTATTCTTTTGAGTTCAGGGTTATTAAATTGAGGCGATTGTATTAATGTGTCATCCAGAAATTCATTTAAAATAATAGTGCAAATTGATTCCTGACTCATGATGTTTGCTACAATTGTAGAGAGGTCAGAGATATCAGTTTGAGCCAGAACACTTAAAGCCCTGCTTAACAAATCGCCCATCATTCGTTTTTTTCCATATTCTGCAAATAATTTTAAACCATCAGCGAACCAGGGGTTTTTCTGATGATATGCGAGGTATTCCGCAAAACATTGAATGCCCCCCTTGGTATCCAAAAATCGATAAAATTCTGCCTCATAAGTACGATTTAACCAGATACGTGCACTTTCAGAATGCGATAGGAGATGGTGAAACAAGCAAAGGCCATTATCTTTATTATTAATGGTATCCAGCAGGGCGAACAGTTTGATGTTATCACTATAAGAAAATAAAAAATTTAGATTTTGCGGCGAAATAGGTTTATCGCAAATTTGTATTATGTGATAAAGATAATCGATTAATTTAGCCTGACTTCCAATGAGAATTTCCAATTGCGGGAATTCTTTTTCTAACACCGTTCCTAATAACTTTTGTTTCAGCATATCCCTGCTTCTGATGTTAATTCGTCCAGATGTCTCCTTGGAAGCTGACTCACCCTCCAGTCTGTTTTTAACCATAAATTGTGGTTGAAAATGGTCATACAACATATCAAGAATCCATAAGGCTTTTTTAGCGACTTCGGGTTCTTCGGTATAAAGTTGCTCGCATTGAAATTCCAATTCAGCTAATACTGTAATCAACCATAATTCAAAACTGTTTTCATTTTTAATTGTCTTGAAATCATGTAAATTTTGGCTTAAAACATATAGATAGTAGCGATCAATGAGCTGTTTTAGAATCTTGGGCGTGCTTGCTGCAATAAAGTGAGGGCAAGAAATTAGTTTTTGCATCCAAACCGTTTCAAATAGCTCTGAGTTTTCCTTTAACGCATTCCCCTGCAAAATTTTTTCCGCTCTCTGATAGAAATCTTTAGTATCAAATAAGTAAACATCCATCTGATGTAGTCTGATTTGCAGTATTTCCAGATTTGTCTCATCGTTGACCAGATTTTCAGAACATAATAAAAATAACAGATTAAAACATATGTGTTGATATTCCTTCACTGTGCTTACGCTTCCCTCCAGGCAGTGTTCAACAATTAGAAATAAATGGTCGGTATCAATTCCCTTGATAAAAGGGCATCGCTCATAAGTCGGCAACGTTAATAACAGATTCTGGAACAATAAAATAAATGATTGTGCTTCTTTAATTAAATGGTTTTCTGCTAAGACATGTTGATATAAGTCAACGATTTTCCAGCGAGTGGCCAGGTTTATTGCGACACCATTATTCTCCGTCAAACAACTTAATTCGAACAATTGTTGTCTTAAAGTAACGCTCTTATCACACATGTATAATGATACTTTTATCTGGAGCAGAATATTAAACTGGTCAATTAAAAAAGAAAGATATTGAGATAAACCTTGTTTAAAATCGGGCTTTCTTAATAACCTGACAATAGGGCCTTTATCATATGCTATCAAATCATTACTGTTTTCTATTAGAAAAGCCTGTACCAAATGATTTATTCCATGTTCCGGTCGGTCAGCAGTTAACCTTGCAAATGCATTCAACGCAGAATTATCAGCATTGGCCAGTATTTTCACCACAGCCTCAGGATTTTGTTGTAATTTGCTTATTAAAGTCCATGCACTTATATAATCATTAAGGGTAACTGAAATACGCTCAATTAATTGTGGATTTAATTCTGGCCCTCGATAGTTTTCAGCCAATTTAAAAATGTTATTAAGATTCCGTGATAATTCAAGTCCCAGTTCTGAAGGAGCGAACGATAAAAACAGATTAAGAATGGGAAGCTTACTTTGATGAGACGGGGGAGAACCAATGTGTTCGTCCGGGCTTGAATGTACATTGAATAACTCACTGACTCTTATTGCTTTAGTATTAAAATGCTTGAGTAACCATTGTTTCAATCCATCTAAAGGTACTTGCTCTATCAATTCTTCTATTATCTCTAAAACCAGCTTCATTACTTCATTCCTTAAATCTTGAAATCTTCCATTTTTAAAATCTTGATAAGCCTCTTATTTATTCGTTTAATCCTAAAGCCTTTTAGGTTAATAAATACGCCAGCCTGAGTTCAGACTATAAATTTTGCTAAATAATATACCGCTAATCTAATCCTTTGAATACGGGCAATTTGATTATTTTATAGATACTTAGTGGAATAATTGCAAAATAATAACAATAGTCTAAAATTCACTGGTTTTAGGCTTAAATTTGTATTCGTAGCCATAGAAGGGTAGATTAATAGCTTACTAATGAGGAAAAGAAGATGCAGATTTGGGTTGACGCGGATGCATGTCCTAAAGTAATTAAAGAGATTCTATTTCGGGCAGCAATTCGAACCCAAACCAGACTAACTCTTGTTGCCAACTCCTCCCTCTCCTATCCCGGCTCTCCCTTCATCAACTCTGTTCGAGTAGAGAAAGGATTTGATAGTGCTGACAATTATATTGTCAGCCATTTAACACCCTTTGATCTGGTGATTACCGCAGACATTCCTTTAGCTGCTGAAGTCATTGCTAAAAAAGGTTTGGCAATAAATCCCCGGGGTGAATTATATACAGAAAATAATATCCGACAACGGTTAAACATTCGCGATATTAACGAGCAATTAAGATCTACTGGTGAGCGTACTGGGGGTCCCTCCGTATTGAGTATTAAGGAAAAAACTGCGTTTGCGAATTCTCTTGATCGAGTGCTGGCTAAAAGAAAATAATCCGCACCTGGAATAGACAATTGAACTCTTCATTCAGTTCGTGGCTTTCTATACCCTATTATGGATCCTCATGCGGGATATGGGGTAAACTACCCCTCTTTTTAAATGGCAGGATAAGTTATGTCTCATTTTATTAATCCCTCAATTATTGTTGATTTGCATACAGCCTCTATTATTCAATGGAAAGCGACAGGACTCGAGCATTCTCATCAGGGGTTTTATCAATTAGTTGAGGAAAATCACGCCTATAATTATCAATTGTGGCATGCAGAAGATCGCGCACGCCGTGATGATATGGGTTTTGAATTTGTATATAAGGCCAAACGAGAAATCGACTCGTTCAATCAGTTAAGAAATAATCGTATGGAAGCCATGGATGAATGGTTATTTAACGCATTGCGCCCTGCGACACCTGAAGTGTGCCCAGTTAATTCTGAATCGCCTGGAATGATAATTGATAGACTATCTATACTGTCTCTAAAGTCCTACCACATGGGTATCCAAACCGAGCGAGATGATGTCAATGAAGAGCATCGCGCTAATTGCAGGAACAAATTACAGACGATTCAAATCCAACGCGATCAACTTACTTGTTGTTTAACCCAATTACTTGATGAAGTGGTGAATCAGATTCGTACTTTTAGAATTTACCATCAATTTAAAATGTATAATGACCCTGCACTCAATCCTCAACTTTATGCTACAAAAAAAAATTAAATCTCTCGTGATATATTAAGTCCTGTGGACAGATCGAATAAGTCTGAATGCTCCTCTTTTGCATGTGATTTATGAGATTCTTGATTGCAGGAGACGTTTGATGGGAGTTTTGCGGCGGAGAAAAAAGTTAAAAGTGAACTGTAAGATTGGGAAGCTGGATTGCGAGGAGGGCAGGATTGACTTTGAGGCCATTGTCGCAGTGGACCGGATTCTCCTTGCCGCTCAATATTCGGTGATGAGCCGGGTGGGGTTTGTTGCTGGGGAGGCTCCTCCTCGACTACAGGTGCGGGTGTGGGCGTCGATATTAATTCCGGGAGATCTGCTGGTGCCCAACCCGGACGACCTAATCCTTTTGCCAAAGCTCTAAGCGCTAAAATGATGCCAAACAACAAAGCACTTAAGAGACCTAATACATACATTACCGGAGTATCCTGGAAATGCCCTTGCTCGTCTCGCTCCTGTAATGAATTCCAGGCAAAATCAACAAATCGCTGCCCTTTACCAAAACCTGAGAATAAAGAACGAAACACTTCAAACCATTCCTGAAATAAATATTGCGGCGGTCGTTGTATGGATAATCTTTGTTTTATTGCTTGATGAAACTTGGCCTGAGATGCAGTTGGCGTTTCCAGAGCCTTTTTCATTTCATCTAATGATTGATTATCTTCCTTGCAATGTGGATTGTTCCGTATTTGCTGGTAATGGTTAATTAAGGAATGAACTAAAAATCCAGCCATGAGAACTATACCCAAGGAAACACTTGTAACTAGTAAAGCCGGAGGAAATGCGATTCCAGTTAAAAGTAAAACCGATCCAACCAGGAAAATGACACTGGCTAACGCACCATAAGCATGCAATCCATACTTAATCCCTGAGAAAAAAGCTGAAAAATAGGAACGGAATAACTGTATTTTAAGCAACTTGCGTTCTGTTTCAAAAATACCAATAAGTTTTTCAAGCTCATTTTTTAATTTCTGAATTCCTATTTCGTCAGTGGGATTGAAACGCTGCAATTCTAATAAAGCAGCATAGGTAAATTCCATTTGTTTACTAACCAATAAAATAGTGCATTCCGTTTGCGTAATGAGTAACCTTTGCTGGAAATCATATTCTTCGTAGAGGCGAGAAACGATGCATGAGAATGTATAAAAAGCACATAAAACCGACATAGCTACTAGCATTGCGGGCATAAGAGGGGCTAAAGTCAAAACACCCACATAAAGGTATAATCCATCCACAAAGCTGCCTAAAGAAACCCCAAAAAACATAAGTACCCGTTCTTTCATACTTTGTGATTCATGAAGAATTTTTGCTTTGAGAGTCGTTAATTTTTCAGTATCCCAAGGTTGCAGATTTGAAATTTCAGTCAAAAAATTCTTTCTCTGAGTCATTTTGCTTTTACGGGTCTCGATTACGTAACGCATTCCCAATCGAACCACTGAAGCCACTATTCCCATAATCAGACCAATAGGGACAATTAAATATTTCAGATTTGCAGGCTTTAAAAGTTCCAGGGCTAAAACAGCACTGCGTAATCCTTTATAACCATTTTTTAACCCTTTAATTACTTCTCGAACATAGGGCCAAGAAGCGGCAATATTCATTTTAAATTGGTTATTTTGTTCTTTATCAAAACGGGTAGCCAAAAAAGAGTAGCAGACAAGGAAGGTAGATTCTAAAGCAATTCCTATGATACCGAAGGGAGTTAACATAAATTCATGCATGGCATCACTTTTACCACCGATAACGAGGTCAAAATAATATTTGAACATGCTGTATGCAGAACTAAGTGAGTCAAGAATTGCGTAGCCGTAGTAAATATGTTGGCCTTTATCAAGGTCTTTAGCTACTTTTTGATTTGGCGAAGTTGATTGACCGATGAAAGCCGGCTTTTTAGAATTTTTTCCCGATTCAATATCGCTATTTTTAGGCATCTTATTCAGTCACTCATGCACATAAGGCTGTCAGCTAAGATTGGCGCTATTGTAAGGATTATTAACCGCGATGTCAATTAAATTTTCATCCTGAATTAAAAGAGTACAAATTCACACGGTAATCTGCAATTTTAACACACCTCATGCAAAAAACAGGATTGATTTAGAAAATTAATTTAACTTATCGCGTTACTTCTCTGGGAGTTGGGACGCAAATCTGCTACGATATTGCCCTATAAACAGACATACTACTCATTGAGAGGATTAGATGAGATCATTTTTGGTTCTCTTTTTCATAGTTTCATCACTAACGACTGGACCGCTTATGGCAAAAAATCACACCCAGATTTATGGCTATGTTGAAAAAGCGACATTGTTAGACAAAAACCTTACTTTGTCTGCCAAGTTAGATACTGGAGCCAAATCTGCTTCTCTAAACGCTACTAATATTACTGAAATCGAAGTTAAGGGTGTTCCTTATATTCGGTTCACCGTTCCGACAAAAGAAGGTGATATTACTTTTGAAAGTGAATATATTGGCAAGGTGCAAATTAAGGTACGTGCCCAGGAAGGCCATCCTGGTGCAGCTAAACCAACTCCTATTAAAAGACCTGTAGTTTTGCTTAATTTAAAATTAGGCGATAAAGTACGTGCAGTCCAGGTGAATTTAACGAATAGAAAACGCTTTATTTACCCACTGTTACTAGGCAGGGATGCAATAATTGATTTTGATGGTGCGGTTGATCCGGCACTTGCTTTTACTGTTAAATCTCAGAGCCCTGCACATAATGAAAAACAATAAGCGCCATGTATACGGCTTAATCCTTACTTTATTTATCGTAGGGTTAGGTCTTTTTCTTTACCGTCACCTGATACTGGATGTACCTTTAACGGATACTGAAACTATTAATAGCTGGATGGTAGAATCCAATTTACGGTTTAATGCGGATAACAATACCCCCATTAAAGCAAGCTTTAACATACCCTATCTTCCCCCTCATTTTGCTATTCTCGATGAATATTTTGTTTCCCGAAGCTATGGAGTGACAACCAATTTAAACGGCTATAATCGGGAAACAGTATGGTCCATCAGGCGAGGACATGGTCCACAATCACTTTATTATCGTGCCATATTCCGGCAGACTGATAGTGATGAATCATCCCTGCCCAAACCATCCATAATCAAAACCCAGCCATTAGCTGACAGTCAGAAATCAGCGGTAGAGACCATCACTGCTCAAGTACGATATTCCTCAGCTGACATTCAGACCTTTGCGCAAAGTACTATTAAAGAATTAAATAAAAAAGATGGGAATGCCAAACTATTAACCGGCAATCAGTTTACCGATGACAGCATCATTAATGCGACCATTTTGATTTTAAATCAATCACGTATCTTTGCTATTCCGGTTAAAGGAATTTACCTAAGCCAACAAAACAAAGCAGAATTAAAATCTCTATTAGCGGTATTTAACGGTAAAAACTGGGTTTACATCAACCCACGTACAGGGGGGGCTGGATTATCAAAAGAATACCTTATTTGGCAATATGGCAATGCACCTCTATTTAATGTTTCTGGAGGAACAAAGCCTCAATTTACCCTAACCGTTTCACCCACACCGATTAATGCGCTGAGTGTGGCGAAATCGAGAGGATTACAATCAGATTCCCAGCTGCTCCGATTTTCGTTGTTACAGCTACCCGTTAATGTACAGGCCACCTACAAAATTTTATTAACGGTTCCCATCGGTGCGTTTATTATATTACTGTTACGAAATTTCGTTGGCATTAAAACCTTTGGTACGTTTATGCCTGTTTTAATTGCCTTGGCATTTCGCGAAACGCATGTCATATGGGGAATTACCTTATTTGTTATCATCGTTTCCTTTGGATTACTCGCCCGTTTTTACCTCGATCAATTAAGGCTTCTTCTGGTGCCACGATTAGCAGCCATACTCACCGTGGTGATACTTTTGATGATTTTTATCAGTGTGTTTAGTCAGAATCTAGGGCTGGACTCTGGTTTATCCGTGGCTTTATTCCCCATGGTTATCCTGACGATGACCATTGAGCGCATGTGTATTACCTGGGATGAGCGCGGTGCGTCTGAAGCAATTAAATCAGGCGCAGGAAGTCTGTTTGCGGCAGTCATTTCGTACTGGGCGATGAGTTTTGAACCGTTGCAATATCTGATTTTCGCCTTCCCTGAATTGTTGTTAATTCTGCTCGCAGTGATTTTATGGTTTGGCCAATATCGTGGTTATCGGCTGTTTGAACTAAAACGCTTTAAAGCACTGGCACGAGCGACATCATGATTCGTCTTTTTCGCCGTTTAAAAAGCTCAGGGGTTCTAAGTATTAATCAGCGCAATACGGACTTTGTATTGCGTTACAATCCCAGAAAGCTGTTTCCATTAGTAGATGATAAACTAAAAACCAAGCAGCTGGCATTGAAAGCGGGAATAGCCGTACCTCCTTTGTATGACATCATTGAAACTGAACAACAAATTAAAACCATCGAAGAACGATTTGCGCCTTATGATGATTTTGTCGTAAAGCCTGCCCGCGGATCCGGTGGTGATGGAATCTTGGTTTTTAAGGATAAAGTGTATGGCCGTTATCGCCAAATCAATGGGAAGCTGACGACAACTCAGGAACTGAGTTATCATTTATCCTGCCTCCTCTCTGGAGCATACAGCTTGGGCGGATCGTCGGACTATGCCATTATTGAAAAAAGGGTGGTAGTCGATCCGGTATTCGCGGAAGTAAGCTATGAAGGCATACCTGATATTCGTATCATTACCCTCTTAGGCTATCCAGCCATGGCAATGGTGCGCTTACCAACTCGATTATCAGGTGGAAAAGCAAATTTACATCAAGGAGCTATAGGCGTTGGCGTGGATTTGGCAACCGGCAAGACACTGGGTGGTGTATTCCAAAATGACACCATTGACTATCATCCTGATACCCTAAATCCCATCGTTGATATTGAGGTCCCCTATTGGAATGAAATCCTTGAAATCGCATCCCGTTGTTATGATCTTACCGGATTAGGTTACTTGGGAGTGGATATTGTTCTGGATAAAGATCAGGGACCATTAATGTTAGAACTTAATGCACGCCCGGGATTAAATATTCAAATTGCCAATCGTGAAGGCGGGCTCAAACGCTACCGTGCCATCGAAGACCGTTTTACCCATTACGGTAAAGAATCAAGTGCAGACAAAGTCACTTTCAGTCGTGAGTATTTCGCTCGTTGAAAAGGGCGAAATACGAAACATCAAAAATTGTAAGCCTTATTCTAACCACTTCATTAGCAACTAAGGTTTCATCAGTAGATGTAAATTTACTTTACTGAGGAAGAAAATGGATAACAGCCAATATCTCCAACGCGATTCAGCATCTTGGCAAATCAAATGATTCCCTACGTCCCGCGACTCGTTCGCGGGATCCAGAGATGCAATACGTTAGCACTAGGCCTAAATGGATCTCACGAACAAGTCGCGGGACGTCCTTAGCAGGTGAATGTCAACAGATCTTCAAAACAAAGAAAACCTTACCTACAAACCTGCCGCGTGCTGAATAAAAAATCGTTTAATTGGTGTCAATTGATTACAAACACTTAATCCAAAACCGCGTAAGGAAGTGATAGGGCGTAATGAATGATTAAATAAACGCTTGAGGCCTTCCATGAGTAAAATAGTTTGCCAAACGGCCGATTTTCGCTCGCGTTGATAAGCTCCCATCACTTTGGTGGACGATAATGCACCTTTATTGTTATCCAGGATGTTTAGCCAGGCGATGATATCGGCAAGCCCTAAATTTAAGCCAAGTCCGGCTAATGGGTGAATCGTATGTGCGGCATCACCAATTAAGATCCAGTTTTTTCCGCTGTATTGACTCGCATGGCGCATGTGAAGAGGAAATTCATGACGAGTGCTTATTAATTTCACCTCCCCTAGTTTTTCAGCAAAAGCATGAGTGAGTTCGTAATTAAACGCCTCATCATCTAACTTCTGTAAATTACGTGCTCGTGGTGAGTCTGTTGACCAGACAATGGAACATTGGTGAGGGTCAGACAAGGGTAAAAATGCCAGGGGGCCATCTGGATTAAACACCTGATACGCGGTGTGCTGATGGTCTTTTTCTGTATGAACTGTTGCTACTATTGCCTGTTGGTGATAAGACCAGGTAGTTAATTTCACTTTAAGTTGGTCTCTTGTTGGCGAATTGGCACCATCAGCAACAATTAATAACTGACCATGCCATTGTTTTTTTTGGCTGCAAATTCCAATGCCTTCCTGGGGATAAATCACTTTGTCTAATGTGCACTTGGGGAATAACGAAATATTGGATTCCTCGGATATTTGTTTTAATAAAGCCTGCTTGATTATAGATTCTTCGATTATAGCCCCAAGGCTTGCGCTGGCAATGGCACGTGAATCAAACTCAATGTGTGCACCGTTTACCGCATCCCAGACATACATGCCATTATATGGAGATATTCTTATTGCATCTAAATTAGCCCACACACCCAACTTTCTGAACAGAGTCTCAGATGCTTTATTAATGGCATATACCCGTTTATCGATTTGCGTGGTATCAACAGTTAAATCTCCTGCATCGATCACCGCCACACGATAATTTTTTTGGGCCATAGCCAATGCTGCCGTTAACCCGACAACCCCGCCCCCGACTACAAGTACCTCAAAATGCTCAATCATGCACTCTCCCGTTATCCAGCGCAATCTCACAAACAAGATCAGGAATTACACCACCAAAGCCTTGTGTATAACGGGCTAATGTATTTTTTAACAGAGCACTATTATCCAATGCCACCAAACCAATACTGCGCATTAAAGAAATACCTGGAATTGTACTGGTAAAGAGATTTATCAGGCCGTCAGTTAATTGAGTAATTATGTATTGATCATGTTGTCTCAATTGAATGTAACTATCGAGCATCGATGGTTTTAAGCCATGCTTTGCGATACATTGGGCTAGAGTCGCCACATCTCTGAGTCCTAAATTGAACCCTTGTCCTGCAACAGGATGTAACGTGTGTGCTGCATTACCGATAAAAACAATCGGCCACTTTATTGGCCTGGGCATTAATACCTGTTTTAAAGGATAGGTAAATCGTTTTCCCGCTTTGGAAAACCGCCCTAAACGATAGCCAAATTCATTTTGTAATTCTTTCAAGAATTGCTCATCGGATACTGAGGTTAATTCACGGGCTCTTTGCGGGGGAACCGCCCATACCAGCGACATCCGTTTTCCCTGCATCGGCAATAAGGCCAGAGGGCCATGTGGTGTAAATCGCTCAAAGGCACGATTTTGATGGGGTTTGGCTAATCCTATGTTGGCAACAATTGCCTGTTGCTCATAATGTCGTGTTTTAGCAGGTAACTGGGACCATGTTCTGGCAACAGACTCAGCACCATCGGCAGCAACAATAAGCTGTGCTTTAATGGTTAATTCACCGTCATTAGTTGTTAATTTAGCGTAATGTTCAGCAAGATCCAAAGAAGTCAGAGTTGCAGGAGCGATTAATTGATTTTGGTCTAGTTGGTTATGGATCGCACGGTTAAGATGTTGCATTTCAATAACAAAACCTAAAGGATTGTTCACCTCACCCTGCAAACGTGCAACGCCAAATTTAGCTTTATCTGAAACGTGAATATGATTTATTGGAGTTATAAATTCCTCCAGGGCAGCCCAGACACCTAACATATTTAAAATACGTTTGCTTGCAGGCGAGAGCGCTAACGAGCGCGCATCAAAATCGGAATTAATCTGATTACCAAATGGCCTGGTTTCTACTAATACCGTATCATAACCCAGTGCTTGCAAAGCCAGCATTAAGGTTGCACCTGTTAAACCACCACCAATAATCAGTATATCGACCTGTTTATCCACGCATCACTGCCTCAATGTCATTGACTTCTACTGGCAATGCGCCGGTTAACACTTCATGGCCTGTTTTGGTTACCGCCACATCATCTTCGATACGCACACCAATTCCCCACCAACGTGGATCCACCCCTTCCATTCCAGAGCTGATATAAATACCTGGTTCTACGGTTAAAACCATACCTGGCTCTAAAGATCTCCATTCATTATTCACTTTGTAATTTCCGCAATCATGAACATCCAACCCCAACCAATGCCCGGAATTATGCATATAAAAAGGTCTGTACGCCTCATTGGATATGAGCTCATCAACTGTACCCTT
Source organism: Legionella sp. (assembly GCA_030694525.1). Lineage (GTDB taxonomy): Bacteria > Pseudomonadota > Gammaproteobacteria > Legionellales > Legionellaceae > Legionella. Next base: position 34,565 of record JAUXYG010000076.1, read on the forward strand.
TAAAATGCCCAAATCACATAACCCACTGGTTATAATACGAACCATTGCTTGTTGGACAGCGTTCCACGGCAGGCCAGGTTTAATCACGGCAATTCCAGCTTTTTGCGCTTTTAACACTAACTCATAAATACTTTTTTGTTCAGGATTGAATGTGCCATTAACGGGGAAAGTTCGAGTGATATCGGCTGCGTAATTTTCATATTCGCCACCTGCGTCAATTAATACCAAATCCCCTTTTTTTAGAGGCATACTATTCTCAGTATAATGAAGTATACAGGCATTCTCTCCACTCCCAACTATGGGATCATAGGCAACGCTACGACATCCCTGACGATAAAACTCATGGGTCAGTTCGGCTTCAAGCTGGTATTCGTGGGTTAAAGTGGAACAAGCTTTCATGGCACGTTGATGTGCGGCGACGGAAATTTGCGCGGCCCGGCGCATGAGCTCAAGCTCACTATTACTTTTAAACAAACGCATCTCACCTAAAATGGGTTCTAAATCACATAAGGAGTTGGGACACTTGATTCCGCGTCTGACCCTAGCTTTTAACGAAAGGAATACCTGCATAATTTGTTGTTCCAAAACCGGATTTTTGCCTATAGAGTAATAAACAGCATTTTTTCCCGCCAATAAATCAGGCAGCTCTTCGGCGATACTACTGACTGGAAAAGCCATGTCCATCTTTAACTGACTTATAGCACCATCCTGGCCGAGCCTTTTACCTGTCCACTGTTCTTCAGCAGGGTTTCGAGCGTTATTAAACAAGACGCTTTTGCACTCGGCACCATTGATAATAAGCAACAACGCATCAGGTTCAGAAAACCCGGTTAAGTAATAAAAATTACTGTCCTGACGAAAGCGATAGTGAGCATCGCCATTGCGCAATACTTCCTGAGCGGCAGGAATTATGGCCACACTATCGGGTGGTAATTGCTCTGCCAATCGTCGTCTTCTTTCCTGATATTCTTGTTGCGTTATCATTTTAAAATCCCTGGTTAATGCGTTGTGCCTGATCCACCACGTTCTCTTTCATTCATAATTAAATCACCATGTAACCGGATTACCGCCATACGCGCGTACTCACTCACTTCCATTAAGGCTTTTTCATCTTCTTCACTAACCTCAAGCGTATCGGCATCTAATTCGGCAAATTCTATAATATGTTGTAAGGCTTCCTGGGCTTCTTCTTCATAAAACTGATCCAGTCCAACACCGGACATAGTTAAACCCTGGGTAAAACCCTCACACCATTCGCTAAAAGCTCTCGCCCGATCTGCCAAAGATTCATGTTCATCAGGAAGTATCATCCCAAACTCAAAATCAAAATTATTAATTTGCTGCTGGCTAATGGAAAAAACGGAAAACATGGAAAAAATGGCGTTACGGCTTTCTTCATCCTTTTTATTATGCAACATAGCTCTTAAATACGCCTCACCTTGACTGTCGGCTCCGGCGCATAGATAACCACACATCATGCCATGCAAATTACTGGCTGAGATTGGTAGTGCCAATACAGCAATAGATTCACTAAATTGTTCGTAGGGTGGTAATTGCAATCGGTCATTTTCTACTGACATGGTTCACTCAATTTATAAATAACCAATGATAACCGATTTACAGCGAGTGTCTACCAGCAAGGTCTTATTCTAAAGCATTTTCTGTTCGTTACGGTTGTAACTTATATAGTGAGCTTGGAAGACCTGCACGTTTAAACTGATCTCAAAAATCACTTCCTGTCAAATAGTATTTAAGGAGCCGTTTTAAGTCTGCCACGTTGTAGAAAATCTGCAATAATTTATAAGCAACAATAATAAACTTTTTCTCTTATTGAGAAGGTTATATTTCTTAACCAAAGACCTCCTAATTTTAGGCTATACTAAGCTATGACAACATTTTATTCAGAGAAATTATAGTATTTTTCCGCCATCGACTTGACAGAGTAACTATATGGTAAATAAAGACAAAACAATTTTGACCCGCATTAAAGCGAATTTAAAAGATAACCATCCAGTAGTATTTACTTACTTAGATGGAGAAGGCGCACCATGTTCTAAAAGTTACACCGAACTTATAACTGATGCAAAAAAAATTGCATCTTTCCTAACTACAAATTATGAACCCCAATCTCGTATATTACTGATATATCCACCAGGTTTAGACTTTATTTCAGCTATATTAGGCTGCTTTTATGCGGGCATGATTGCAGTACCTGCTTATCCGCTACAAAATCCACGTCATGCCTATCGTTTGCTTAGCATCATTGATTCCTGCGCACCACAATTGATACTTGGTAGTAAAAGAGTAGTGGAAGATTTGTCAAAAATAGAATCTTTATCCTTATCCAGCAAAATGATAACCGAGGAAATTCTTACAAACCAGGAAGCACATTCTTTTGAAGTGAATATCACCCCTAAGATGATAGCATTTTTACAATATACTTCAGGGTCTACTGGAATCCCTAAAGGTGTGATGATTACACATGCCAATTTAGTGCATAACCTAGCTACAATCAGCCAAGGTTGTGATATGGGGAAAAATAAACCTTCGGTAATTTGGTTACCTTTTCAGCATGATTTAGGGTTAATTGTAGGTGTTTTGTCCTCTATCTATAATCACAATGACCTTATATTGCTATCACCAGTATCGGTTATTCAGCGCCCTTTTAAATGGTTAAAAGCTCTTTCTGATTATAAAGCGTACTTTACCGCTGGGCCTAATTTTTCCTACCAGCTCTGCGCGAGTAAAGTAAGTGATGAAGAATTAAACGAACTTGATTTATCCTCGGTGAGATATGCGCTTGTTGCTGCGGAGCCTAATCGTTATCAAACAATGGATAAATTTCTAACTCGCTTTTCAGCGTGTGGATTTGAACCTGAAGCTTATTGTGTCGGTTATGGCTTAGCAGAAGGAACATTGCACCTCACAACCAATACACCGCACCAACCATCACACTTCATAGATGTTTCCAAAGCCGCTTTAGAAAAAGGTTTAATTGAATCACCCCGCTCCAGTCAGGATACGCAACGAATAATGTCTGCGGGAACGTTACATCCCGAACATGAACTGGTGATAGTTCACCCTGAAAAACTTACCCGCTGTACTGAGAATGAAGTGGGAGAGATATGGGAGCACAGTAAAAGTGTGGCTCAAGGTTACTGGAATAACAAAAATGCCACCGAAGCGACGTTTCACGCCCAGATTAAAGGTGAAAAGAAAAAATATTTACGTACAGGAGATCTTGGGTTTATAAGAGGTGATCAGTTGTATACAACTGGCCGTCAGAAAGACTTATTAATTATAGACGGCCGCAACATCTATCCCCAAGATCTTGAAGATTGCGTTGATTTAGCACATGAGTATATTAAGCCCAGCTGTACCGCGGCATTTAGTGTCGATACGGGTACTCGCGAAGCACTGGTTATTTGTGCAGAGATTCAGCGAACCGCAGTCAAGAAAGATTTATCAAAAGTAATTCCAGCATTGAGGCATGCCATAGCCAGTCAATTTGAGATTGCTGTTGATAAAATCAAGTTATTAAAGCCTGGATACTCTTTTAAAACAACGAGTGGCAAAATTAAACGTACGGCAACTAAAAACGCCTATCTTAAAGACGAACTGGTGTGTTTCACTTCAGAATTAACCCCTGCTAAAAACCAGAAGAATTCATGGTATCACCCAGTGCATGAAGTGCTCTGTGAGGTGCTGGCTTTAAAAAAAATTACCCGGGACCAACGGTTTACAGAACTTGGTGGCACGTCATTACATGCCAAGTTACTTCACCACAAGTTACAGGAAATGACTGGTTTTAACTTATCACCCACAATAGCTTTTGACTATCCAACCTTGGGGGAATTAACTGAATTCCTGGAAAATACTTGCAATAGAATTGAGACCTCCAAACCTAAAGTCGCTAAACCATCTAAAGCTGATAAAATTGCTATTATTGGCATTAGTTGTCGCCTCCCTGGAAATATAAGAAACCTGGATGATTTGTGGTCTTTACTATCTGAAGGGCGTGATGCAATAGGAACATTACCTGCATGGCGTTGGGACATAGGACGATATGAAGAAGAAACGCAAAAACGTATCAATCAAGCAGGAATTTTAGAAGATATTGATTTATTTGATGCGCCTTTTTTTAACATCAGTCCCAAAGAAGCAAAAATGATGGATCCCCAACATCGGATTCTATTGGAAACTGTGTGGCATGCCTTAGAAGATGCAGGGATTGCGCCCGATACCTTAAAAAAACAATTAATAGGAGTTTACATAGGCAGTACGGGTGCGGATTATAAAAACGTCATTGCCAAAATGGATAACGATGACAACATCAATCCTTATTTTGTACTTGATACTGCATCAAGTGTCTTAGCAGGAAGAGTCGCTTATTTTTTAGGAACTCAGGGTCCTGCAGAAACAATAGATACAGCCTGTTCTTCTTCTCTCGTCGCTCTTAGTGAGGCTTGTGCTTCTTTGCTATCAGGCCAAACGTCAATGGCAATTGCTGGAGGAGTTAACGTCATTTTGTATCCTGAGAACTCAATCGGGCTGGTGCGAGCCAATATGTTATCACCCACCAATCGATGTCGAACCTTTTCTGACGATGCCGATGGCTATGTCAGGGGTGAAGGCTGTGGGGTGGTGATCCTCAAGCGACTTTCTGAAGCTTTAAAAGATAACGACCAGATTCATGCAGTGATTGATGGATTTGCTATTAACCAGGATGGAGCATCGAGCGGCTTAACTGTTCCAAATTTAACGGCTCAAAGAGACTTGATTGATGCCGCTTTGAGTAAGGCACAGCTTACATCTGATTCTGTTGATTACATTGAAGCGCATGGTTCTGCAACAGAGTTAGGCGATCCCATCGAAGTAGGTGCCATTAATGAAGTCTTTGGTAACAAAGAAAGGCCAAGAGCGTTGTATCTGGGATCTATAAAACCAAATATTGGCCATTTGGAGGCAGCTGCAGGCATAGGAGGACTGTTAAAAGTCATTGTCTCGCTAAAAAAACAGGAAATACCCAGAAATATTCATCTTAAAGCGCTTAATCCAAAGCTGGACTGCGATGTAACACCTATAGAAATTGTATCAAAAAACACAAAATGGCATCGCTTTGGTAAGCCAAGATGCGCCGGAGTAAGCTCTTTTGGTTTTAGTGGTACAAATGCTCATGTAATATTAGAAGAAGCACCCAGTTGTTTGGCACGAGAAAACTTAGAAGAATTACCCCAAGAGAAATTATTTGTGTTATCGGCCAAAAAAATCGAATCACTTGAACGACTGATACTGGCTTATGCTGATTATTTAGAAAATACAAGCGATGAATTAGCGGATATTTGTTATACGACCTCTGTGGGTCGCATGCACTTTAATTGCCGCATTGCACTCATTGTTAAAGACAAGCAGGATTTATTAAAGCAACTTAAGAGTAAATCAATAGGAATTAAAGAGTTGGCGCTTGATGAGGAGCGCGTTACCTCTGATGATGTTGTGGCACTTAAAGACGCTTATCTGTCTGGAAAATCCGTAGATTTTAAAACCCATTATAATCCTTATATTAAATATTTACGTAAAGTATCTTTACCAGGTTATTGTTTCGACAAAAAAAGTCATTGGATAAAAAATAGAGCACCTCAAGTCCTCTCTGCGAGAGACAAACACTTTAATCACCCTTTTTTAGGATTTCATTTTGACTCTCCAATGATTAATGTCACTCTGTTTGAATCTCAGTTAAGTCTGGTATCAACGCCAATATTATCAGACCATGTTTTCTATGAAATGCCAATTTTTGCCTTTGCTTCATATCTATCAACACTAATAGAGGCATATTCTTTACAAGGTGAATACCAGCGTATTCAATTAGATGAGTTAAATATTGAAGCGCCACTTTTCTTTAAACCGGGACAAACTGTTTTATTACAAACCAGCTTTAAAATGGAACACGAAGTAACGATCGCAACCATAAGCTCCAGGTTAAGTAAAGAAGGTGCCCCTTGGCAAAAACACATTAGTGGCAAGATTTTTGCCATCTCAGAGGAACAACAGCCGCCAATCAACATAGAGCAGTTAAAAAATAAAGCTACTTCTAAAATGAACGCAACTGAATTATACGCGAAAGCATTAGCGAGTGATATTTACTTAGGGAAAGAGTTTCAATGGCTTGATGAATGTTTTATTGGCCCAAACTATGTGCTGGCTAAGTTAAAAGAAAAAAATAAATTCCCCAATAATGACATGATAAGACATCCAGGCTTGTTAGATTCCGGGTTTGTCCTTGGAGCGCTTAAATGTCTCCAGTCTGATGTTATGAATGTAAGCATACCAATCCTTATAGACAAACTGACAGTTGCCCTTCACAAAGACTGCGATTATGTTTATGTGCAATTAACCAATAATTCTGCCGAACTTCATGAGTGCAGTATCGTTTGGTGTGATGCCGAAGGAAACGTAGCGGATGCAATTGAAAAAATTCAGTTTAGGCGAGCAACAAAAAATAGTTTATTAAAATCATATTCAGAAGAAAAGGGAGATCATAACCTTATTTATCAAAATACATGGCAGGAAGTCGATTTAAAGCCAGAAGTCACAGCTAAAAAGTCCATGGTATTTGGTTTTGGTGAGCGTTCTCTGATTGAAAATTGTGATAAATTCGTTAAATTAAGTTTAGGCACAGAGGTGCTCTATCAGGTCATAATCGATGAGTTAAGTAATGAATCATGGCAGATAATCCTTGACTACAGTGAATTATATTCTGAAAAGATTGACTGGCTAATTGTTGAACCTTTATTGCTGCTTACTCAGGCTATAGTTAAAGCAAATAAAACAAAAAGCGTTACTTTAAGTGTTATCACATCAGCAGGATATTTATTTGATAAAAATGTTATTAAGCCATATTACGCAGGGATTCAGGGTTTAATTAATACCATTCACGCGGAGTATCCCAGCCTTTTTTTGAGGCACATAGACCTGGAGCACGATTCTTCTCAATTAAAAAGCAGTTTACAGTCCGGTGATCACCATTTACTTCACGTATGGCATCAAAATAGGCCGTATAATCTTCAATTAGAAAAAATCATTGAAAATGACGGTAATCAACCTGCTCCGTTTCAGATTAAAAAGGCAGGACGCTATCTCATTACCGGGGGTCTAGGGGCTTTGGGCTTAAATGTTTGTGAGTATCTTGCAAGTAAAGAGGTTGCTGAAATTCATTTGCTTTCCAGGAACAGTCCGTCTGATGAGCAAAAAAATATAATAGATAATATTAAAAATCAGTATGGAGTTGTCATTGTCACACATCAAATCGATGTGATTGAACAATCGAAACTTATCCAATTAATCAATGATCAATTTAAAAGTGAACTTTCATTATCGGGAATTTTCCATTTAGCAGGGGTTCTCGATGACGCTTTATTACCAGAGCAAAGTATGACATCAATAAACAATTGTTGTCGCGTCAAGGTCGAGGGAGCCATTAATCTATCTAAAGCTTTAGAAGATCGTGACATACCGATAGTCTATTTTTCATCAATAGCGTCTGTTTTCGGTAATTCCGGCCAAGCCAATTATTCAATCGCGAATGCTTATTTAGATTCATTAGCAGTAAATGCTAAAACATCGACACTTTCAATTAACTGGGGCCCGTGGAAAGAAGCTGGAATGGCCAGAGACCTCGCAGCTAAAATGGACCTTTTGGGTATAGTGGGTTTTGATAAAGAGCAGGGACTAAAGTTATTGGATGATGCCTTAAACCAAAATCTTTCCCAATTAATAATCGTCGATATTAAATGGCCCAAATTTGTTGCCTCAAGGGTCAATAATCCGTACTACATTAAGGTAAACCAGAGCGAAATGCCTGAAAAGGGCGTATTGATTGAGTTACTGACTGGAATTGAAATCAGTCAAAGGCCAAAAATTATTCAAGACGCATTAGAAAAAGAATTACGCTTGGTGTTGCATTTGCAAAACCATGAAAAAACAAAACATAGCGAGGGATTTTTTAACCTGGGTATGGATTCAATTATGGCAGGGGAATTTAGAAATAAAATCCAATTATTAGTGGGCTCTCATTATCCAATAAATGTCGCTGATATTTTTAATTATCCATCCCTTACAAAACTTACTCAATTTATTGCTGAAAAAGTAGGGATTGATAGCATAAAAGCTAAGAAAGATAAAATGTCGATGGTTGCAGTCAACAATGATGAACCTGTCGCAATTGTGGGGATGAGTTGTCGATTACCAGGTGGGGCAAATTCACCGGAACAGTTTTTTGAGAAGCTCCTGCAAGCCTATGATGGAATTTGTGATGTTCCTAAAGAGCGATGGGATGTAAATGCTTATCAAGCGACCATTACTGATGAGCCGGGAAAACTAGTGCCGACTAATGGCGGCTTTCTCCAATGGGATATATCAGGGTATGACTCAGACTTTTTCCAAATGAGTCCAAAACAAAGCAAGATGATTGATCCGCAACAAAGAATGCTACTAGAAAATAGCTGGGAAGCACTAGAGGATGCAGCAATCGATCCTTTAAGTTTAAAAGAGAGTCAAACCGGAGTTTATGTAGGAATCTGGCATTCAGACTATGCCGATTTAATTGCTAAAAATTATGGTACCGCGGGTATTAATGCTTATACTAACTTTACAACCTTAAGCAGTGCAGCAGGTATGATTTCATATTTTTTGGGCACTATGGGCCCCTCCTATTCCGTGGACACCGCCTGTTCTTCTTCTTTAGTTGCTTTAGATGGTGCTGTTAAAGCATTACGACGCGGAGAAATCAACTTGGGAATTGTGGCCGGGGCTAATTTATTACTCAACCCGGATGTAAGTATTGGTTTTGATATAGCCGGTATGCTATCTCCAGATGGGCATTGTAAAACTTTTGATGAATCAGCCAACGGCTATGTTAGAAGTGAAGGGATTGGTGTTGTTATAGTCAAAAGATTAAGCGATGCGATAAAAGATAATGATACAATTCATGCTCTGATTAAAGGCATTAGGGTTAATCATAATGGTCCTGCTAGTGGCATTACGGTTCCTAGCGGGGTTGCTCAAGCGCAATTGTTGCAAAATGTGTTAACTGATTCTAAATTAAGCGCGGAGCAAGTAGGCTATATTGAAGCACACGGCACAGGCACTCAATTAGGTGATCCCATTGAGATAAGTGCTATTAACCGTGTTTATAAGAATTCGCATACGATTAAAAATCCCCTCTATATAGGTTCTGCAAAGAGTAATATTGGTCATTTGGAAGCGGCTGCTGGAGTTGCAGGGCTAATCAAAGCAGTGCTTTGTATTAAGCATAAAAAAATTGTACCAAACAGACATTTTAAAACGTTAAATAAAAAAATATCCCTAGCTGAGATTCCCGCGAGGATTCCGACTGAAGTTATCGATTGGCAATCCCCATCTAATCAGCTTATCGCTGGGATTAGCTCGTTTGGCGCTACGGGTATTAATGCGCATGTAATTATCGAGCAACCTCCACTTAAGCGGGAACGAGATAATTCGGTTCCACTGCCCGAAGAAAAATTATTTGTGTTGTCTGCTAAGAACAATACATCATTAATGAAGCTGATAAATGCTTATATAAAATATTTAGGGCAAACTAAAGAGTCGCTTGCAGATATTTGCTATACCGCTTCGATCGGCCGCGCGCAATTTAACCATCGAATTGCGATAATTATCAAAGATACGCAAGATTTAGTAAAACAACTTAGAAGCAAATCATTAGTAATTAAAGAGGTGGCAGTTGAGGATGACCTGGTCGTATCAAATGATTTAACCGAACTGAAACACGCCTACCTTTCGGGAAAATCCATAGATTTCAATGCGTACTACACACCCTATGCGCGTGCTTTGCGTAAAATCTCCTTACCTGGATATTGTTTTGACAGAAACAGGTATTGGATAACCATTATCAATGAAAAACAGGAAAGCTCCGACTTTGTTTCGAATCCTCTTATATATATTGAAAATTATCAGAAATATCACTTTGGTCATGAAATCACCCCCTCTGTAAATGAACGTATTTTGGTATATGGTAATCATGAAAAAGTTTTAAAAAATAGTCTTTATCAGCCAATTACTGAAGCGATGGATGAGTCTTTCGAACAAAGCGTTGTGATTTACCTGGATGACGGTGATTTTGAAAAGTTAATCCACTTTACCAAAAAAATGGGTCATGCGTCGCCAAAAGCATTTATTTTAATTACTAGTCACACATTTGATATAAGTGGTCAGGTTAAAGCTGAAAGTAGAAGGTTGCTAGGGTTTTTTAAATGCCTGCAAAAGGAATGGGCTCATGTATCCTGCTATTTTCTTGATCTAAATTCTTTAGCTGATGCCGAATCAATGGTCTCTTATCTTCTTCATCATAAGTGCGATGAGCCGGTTATTATAAAAACCGACAAAATATATGTGCCGAGATTATCATTTGCAACATCCATTAATAATATTCCTGAAGAAAATCTGTATAAATCAAAAGGATGCTATCTAATCATTGGAGGAACCGGTGGTTTAGGTCTTTCTCTGATAGAACATTTAGTGAGCAAGGGAGTGAAACACCTGTTAATTACTTCAAGACACGAAGTGGATGAATCATTGGCACGTGTTTTTGATGAATATAATAAAAAGGATGTACTTATCGAACATTTTCAAATTGATGCTTCGGATGAAAAAAATCTTTCAGAACTCTTTGAATCGATGATGGACAAAAAGATAGTGATTCATGGGGTGTTTCTTTTAGCTGGAGTAATAAAAGATGGCCTTTTGGATACTTTAAGCATTAAAGATTACGAACAGGTGTCTTTGCCCAAAATTAAAGCGGCAAAAATACTTGCGAATTTGGTTAAAAAAAATCCTGTTGATTTTTTGGTGTTTTTTTCATCGGCTACTTCAATAATAGGCAATCCTGGACAAACCAACTATGGAGCGGCTAATGGCTATTTAGATGGCTTGGCTTATGAATTAAATGAGCAGGGCCAGTACACCTTAAGTATTAACTGGGGTAGTTTTTTAGGCAGTGGGATGGCGAAACACCTAAATGAGAATTTTGCTAAGCGAGGAATAATACCCATTGATGCGAAAAAGGGATATATCGCGATGGATAAAGTATTGGCAAACAAATTAACGCAAGCTGCCATACTTGATATGGACTGGAATTTACTAAAACAAAACAGCGATCCCTATCTGGAAGAATTTTATCCCAAAGAAATTGAAAGCGGCGAGGATTGGCTCGACCTAATTGCCGGTAGAAGTGAACAAGAACAAAGTGGATTAGTATTAGAAAAGATAAAGCAGTTGGTTGGTAATAGTCTTGGGATTAGCCCGGAAGAGGAGCTGGATGTAAACAAGCTGTTTAGTGCTTATGGTATGGATTCCATAATAGCCATTAATTTAAAAAATAAGCTTGTTGAAGTAATGGGGGATAAAGTAATTTTTAGTAATTCAATTGCCTTTGATTATCCCAGTATTAATACCTTGCACCAATATATAGCGCAGAGTCTTATCAATTCAAATCTAGCTGGTTATTCCAAGGCATCAAATGAGAACTCCCTTGAGCCATCATTTGTGAGCGAAATAACTCTGCCAATTGCAACAGAGGTATTACAACATGAATTATTTATTAACCGGAAAATTAATTCAATTAATGAGTGGGATAACTTTCTAATCTCTAATGATAACGTAGAGTATAAAGCAACAAAATTACAAAAAAATCTGCTTCAACTATACAGAAATAACCCGGATAAACTTCCCTATCATGTGTTAAGTGTTAAACGAATAGTAACATCCATTGATTTTCAAAAATTAGCACAGGCAATAAACCTGGTGGTTGCAGAAAATCCCTGCTTTAGAATGTCCATGCGCGAAGATAAAACCTATGGCTTAATTTTTAAAACCACAAAAGATTTAACCTTAGATATTAACTTCATAGAAAACGACAATGTACCACAGGCACTTATGGAAATTCTGAACCAGGAAATTGATTTGGCAGAAAAATCATTAATACGTGTTTATGTTATGAATAAAAACCTGCTGATTTTAAAAGTAAATCACATGATTTGTGATGGGCTAAGTTTAGAAATGGTGTTTGATAAAATTTATCAATATTATATAAATGACATCAACCATGTGGATTTGCTTGATGCAGACTATATAAACTATGTTGCTAATTTATCGCATAATAATGAGCACTACACAAAGTCCTACATAAAGTATCTCCAAGACTTAAGTCCTTTAATTAAGGATCATGTATCTGAAGCTCTTCCCGGGAAACAAAAAGGGAAATTTATTCATCAACCGATCTCTTCCGAAACAAAAAAATCTATAACTAATTTCTGTATGCAAAATAATTGCTCTGAATATGCTTTTTACCTGACGGTATATTCAAAGGCGCTGTCTCACTACTTAAAAGACTCCAAAATATATACAAGCATCGTCAAATCAAATAGAAGCCATCTGCCTAATAAAAATTTGCTAGGCTATTTTGCCGATAATGTTCCTTTACTCCTGGAACTCGATAAGAAAAAATCATTTAAAGAACAAGTCCACTATGTGCAAAATAGAATAATTGAATTTTCGAGTAACTTTTCAGAGCCATTGCTTTGGCGTGAGTACAAAGAAAGTGGTTATGTCCAACCTGATTATCTGTTTAATCATTTTAAAACCAGTGATAATAATGAACTGTTCGAAGAGTACTATGAGCTTACAGAGTCCATGCTTTCAAATATGGATGAAGTCTCTTTATGGAATGTCTTCGAACAGGAAAAAATATCATTAATGATACGTTCAACCAATTTTATTGATGATTTTTTAGTTATTTATAATGAAGACGAAATAACCACCGAAGAGGTGCATGATTTATTGAATTCAATGAATGAAATCATTAAGAATATTGTAGAGAACTATTAAATGATTATCGACATCCCGCGCATAAGTCGCGGGATGTTTGAAATATTAACTACCTAGTTAAAAATACTAAACTTTACCTCAAAAGCCTACCCTCTTAACTCAATTAATCTCTAATCAAATTATCCTTTAACCGCTCCCAAATTCGAATATTGCGGCAAGACTTCATAAAATGGGTCGCCGATTCTCCGGTATCCAATCTTATCAAACCATCATCCATTTTTTTAATTAATGGATTAGAGCTAATTAATGTAGACGCACTTGGTGCATAAGCAATATATTTGCAATGAACATATGCATCGGTAATAAACTCATTAACCTTAATATGATTCGCAATCATGGGATCATCTGCATCTGCTAAAATGGCGACCGCATCAAAGAGACATGAAGGAGCTCCTCCAATTTTTTCTTGCGCTGCTACTTGAGTGCCATCCTTTAAAACTACCCCGCCAACCGTCGGCGCAATTAAAGTATATGTTGCTTTTTCATCTTCAATGGCTTTGAGCAGATTTTTAAATACAGTGGCATCAGACCGTTCACTGAGTAAAATTCCCACACGACGTCCAGCAAAAATCTGTTTGTTATTATCCAGTATACTCAACTTGGGTGACTCCTTAAGAGTAACCGGCGTTTTCGCAACATCACATGGTGATGGCATAGAGATTATCCCTAACCCTTTAGCCACTTGAGTTGCTAACTCATTGTCAATGTTAAGTAAATGCGACACCATCCGCACCCGAATAGCTACTTTTTCCACTTTACTCAATTCAAAAATGAGGGCATTTTGGAGATGATTTTGTTCCACTGGATTTTGACTTAAATAAAACTGTCGCGCCTGACTGTAATGATCAGCAAACTTTTCGGAACGCGCCCGAAGTTTCGTCCCACTGACCTCTTCAGGATAACTGGTAAACCCTTGGGGTGTTTCATGCGGGCCAGTGTGCCAGGAGTTAGGACTATAATTTACCCGGCCTTTGGGATTATGAAATGCCATATGACCATCCTGCTGAAAATTGGCAAACGGACATTTGGGAGCATTAATGGGTAAATGGGTGAAATTAGGGCTACCCAGTCTTTTTAATTGAGTATCCAGATAAGAGAAATTTCGACCTTGCAATAAGGGATCATTTGAGAAATCAATACCAGGAACAATATTCTGGGTGCAGTAAGCCACCTGTTCGGTTTCGGCAAAGAAATTATCCACTACCTGATTTAATACCAAACGTCCTACTATTCGCACGGGAATTTCTTCCTCGGGAATTAATTTGGTGGAGTCTAAAACATCAAAGTCAAAACCTTCTGCGAATTCTTCATCAAACAGTTGCATTCCCAATTCCCATTCAGGGAAATCACCTGACTGAATGGCATTCCATAAATCACGACGGTGATAATCAGGATCAGCACCATTAATTTTTACGGCTTCGTCCCAGGTTACCGACTGCATACCCAATTTTGGTTTCCAGTGAAACTTAACAAAAGTTGATTTACCTTCCTTGTTTACCAATCGGAAGGTATGTACTCCAAATCCTTCCATAAATCGAAACGATCTGGGAATAGTTCTGTCAGACATAATCCACATAATCATGTGCATGCTTTCAGGAGTTAACGATATAAAATCCCAGAAATTATCATGGGCCGTTTGCGCTTGTGGAAAACCACTATCGGGCTCATCTTTTGCCGCATGAATCAAATCAGGAAATTTAATCGGATCCTGAATAAAAAATACCGGAATATTATTGCCAACGATATCCCAATTACCTTCCTGGGTATAAAGTTTTACCGCAAATCCGCGCACATCACGTGCCAAATCCATAGAGCCCTTATTTCCCGCAACAGTTGAAAAACGTACGAAAGCTGGGGTTTTTTGCCCTCTTTTTTGAAAGAGATCTGCTTTAGTAATGTCTGATAATGACTCATAGGTCTCAAAGTAACCATGCGCCGCGTAACCTCGCGCATGAACAACGCGCTCAGGAATGCGCTCATGGTCGAAATGAAATATTTTTTCCCGCAAGATAAAATCTTCCAGTAAGGTAGGTCCTCTGGGTTCGATTTTTAAACTGTTTTGATCATCAGCAATAGGTGTTCCTGTCTGAGTGGTTAAAACCTCACCTTTCTTTTCTGCCACCTGATGAGCATCGCCTCCCTTGCCAAAAAGCATGGATTCATCGTGCAACTGTTTTGTCTGTCGTTGATGTTCTGGAGGGTTTTTATTCTCTGAATTATTCATATATTTATCCCATATGTAATTATCATCATGATTTCCGCTACAATATCCTTTTGATACAAAGAGGGGGTGCGGCAAAGAATTTTCCTCTTTAAGGTAACATGAAAATGCAGCTTTGCGATCGGACTCAGTAGTTAAAAATTAAAAGAGAACACACTAATAATAACAATTAAAAACAGACTGAACCAAGAAGAAGCGCAATTGTTAAAAATAGTACGCAAACCTATTTGCTGCATACAACCATAATTGTTACTATTTGTTTATTAAGTGTTAAAGGCCTTCAATGTATGAATATTAAAACCTGTAAAATTAAATTATTAAATAAAACTTATGACATTAAATGTCCGGAGCAGGAGGAAAGTAATTTATTACTTGCAGCCAAAAAGCTTAACGAACAAATGCAACAAAATAGTGATAAAAATAAAAACCTGGATAGCTTTCAAACTTTATTGCTGGCAGCTCTCGACGTCAGCCGTGAACTTATTTTATGTAAAAACGAACAGGCACATCAACGCCTTCAAGTAGCCGAATTTATTTCTTCACTTGAAACAAAAATTAATAAAGTAGTGGGTGGAGATATCAAACTACTCACTGATTAAACGGTAAAACTATCGTTTATAGGTGATTTAACCAAATTTTATTAAATTATATGTGTCGCTCGTAGCTTTATTTGAACAGGCAGTGCTATAATTTAAACAACCCGATGGTGAGTGATTTTCGAACCAACACTCACAGTCCGGGGAGCAACCTGAAATCGGCGTTGTGCAGGACCACCATGTAGTGGGAAGCCTGAACCGATTCATCCGCCCCCCACATGAACCTCAGGGTTCAAAATCGATAACTGTCGGGTTACATTTTTAGCAATTGTTCTTTCAATAACAAATACTGATCCCGCACTTTTGCCGCTAATTCAAACTCCATATTTTTTGCATGTAAATACATCTGTTTCTCTAACGTATTTATATGTTTCACTAGCTCTTGTGATGACCAGTGAGCGTACTCTGGCGTTTTCTCAGCAACATGTGTTTTACGCTTACCGATGTAGGTCCCTTCCATAATGTCAGCTACAGATTTATTGATTCCTACGGGAGTAATGCCATGCTCCAGATTAAATGCTTTTTGCTTCTCTCTTCTGCGATCGGTTTCATCTATTGCCCGCTGCATGGAACCCGTAATTTTATCCGCATAAAGAATAGCTCGTCCATTAACATGGCGGGCTGCACGACCAATCGTTTGAATCAGCGAACGGTCTGATCGTAAAAACCCTTCTTTATCTGCATCAAGTATTGCAACTAAAGCGACCTCAGGCATGTCCAGGCCTTCACGTAACAAATTGATGCCCACCAAAACATCAAATTCACCTAAGCGCAAATCACGAATAATTTCTACCCGCTCAACAGTATCGATATCAGAATGCAAATAACGAACTTTGATTCCGTGTTCTGTCAGATAATCCGTCAAATCTTCTGCCATTCTTTTCGTAAGCGTCGTCACCAAGATACGATCACCCTGTTTAATCACCTGATTAATTTCTGACATCAAGTCATCGACCTGAGTGCGTACTGGTCGGATTTCGACGATTGGATCAATTAATCCGGTTGGTCTGACTACCTGTTCGGCAACATTGTCGGCATTAGTTTGCTCATAAGGACCAGGTGTTGCGGAAATATAAATGGTTTGCGGTGAACGTTCTTCAAATTCATGAAACATTAAAGGGCGATTATCCAGGGCTGATGGAAGCCGGAAGCCGTAATTCACCAGATTTTCCTTGCGTGAACGATCGCCTTTATACATCCCCCCAATTTGGGGAATGGTTACGTGAGACTCATCTACAATAAGCAACGCTTCGGGAGGAAGATAATCAAATAATGTCGGCGGTGCTTCACCTTGATCGCGACGTGACAAATAACGAGAGTAATTTTCAATTCCGGAGCAATAACCTAATTCCAACATCATTTCGATATCAAAATAGGTACGTTGCTCAAGCCGCTGCGCCTCAACCAGTTTATTGTTGGCATTAAATTCCACCAGACGATGATGTAATTCTTCTTTTACCAAATCTATTGTTTCGAGAATTCGTTCGCGTGGGGTCACGAAATGGGTTTTAGGAAATATCGTTACTCGGGGCACACGTTGCTGGATTTCTCCGGTTAGCGGATCAAAGACAGAAATATTTTCTACTTCTTCATCAAAGAGTTCAATACGGATGGCATCGCGCTCTGAATCTGCGGGAAACACATCCACAACATCACCATTTACACGAAATTGGCCACGCTCAAGAGTCATGGTACTGCGTTTATATTGCATTTCAGCCAGGCGGGTTAAGATTTTACGCTGTCCGGTGTGTTCTCCACGCGAAAGATGTAATACCATACGTAAATAAGAGTCGGGATCACCCAATCCATAAATGGCAGATACCGTAGCAATGATAATCGCATCTTTGCGTTCAATCAGTGCTTTGGTTGCGGATAAACGCATTTGTTCAATGTGTTCATTAATGGATGAATCTTTTTCGATGAACGTATCTGATGAAGGTACATACGCTTCGGGTTGATAGTAGTCGTAGTACGAAACAAAATACTCAACCGCATTATCCGGGAAAAATGCTTTAAATTCCCCATAAAGTTGAGCCGCCAACGTTTTATTTGGCGCCATGATTAACGTGGGCCGTCTCATCTCTTGAATGACGTGGGCGATTGTAAATGTTTTACCCGAACCGGTTACGCCAAGAAGAGTTTGCTTGGCAAGCCCTGATTTTAAGCCATCAATTAACGAGGCAATGGCTGTAGGCTGATCGCCTGCGGGTTCGAAATTGGAATAAATTTTAAATAAGTTTTTCATATCATATATTATAAGCTAAATCACAGGAGTTAATAGATGGAAATCGCGTTAGCGAAGCGAATACAACAGGTCAAGCCTTCTCCAACTCTGGCAGTGGCGGCTAAAGCCACCAAAATGCGCGCCCAGGGGCTTGATATCATCAATCTTGGGACAGGTGAGCCCGATTTTGATACCCCCCAACATATAAAACTGGCTGCGATTCAGGCGATTGAGAGCGGATATACCAAGTATACCGCGGTTGATGGAATTCCTGAACTAAAAATAGCCATTAAAGATAAATTCCTCCGTGATAACGGATTACATTATGATTTAAACCAGATTCTGGTTTCTGTTGGCGGCAAACAAAGTTGTTATAATCTGTGTCAGGCATTTTTGAATGCCGGCGATGAGGTTATTATCCCAGCTCCCTACTGGGTTTCCTATCCAGACATGGTGTTATTGGCGGACGCAACTCCAGTCATTATTGCTACCACTCCTGCCCAACGTTATAAAATTACCGCAGAGCAATTAGAGCAGGCCATTACCCCCAAAACCAAAATGATGTTTTTAAACAGCCCGTCCAACCCCTCAGGTATTGCCTATACTCTGGACGAGCTCAAAGCGCTGGGTGCAGTATTAAAAAAACACCCTCAAATTCTTATTGCCACGGATGATATGTACGAACACATTCTGTGGAGCCAACCTTTTTGCAACATTCTAAACGCCTGCCCTGAATTATACGACCAGACCATCGTATTAAATGGTGTTTCCAAAGCATATGCGATGACCGGATGGCGTATAGGCTATGCCGGAGGTCCTGCACCCCTGATAGAGGCGATGAAAACCGTACAATCCCAATCCACATCAAACCCGTGCTCGATTGCGCAAAGAGCGGCAGTAGCGGCACTCAACGGCGGCATGGAAAGTGTTCAGGAAATGGTACGCGCCTTCCACCAACGTCATGATTATGTAGCAGATCGTTTGTTAAACATCCCAGGTATTGAAGTAATCCCGGCGGATGGGACATTTTATATTTTCCCTTGTGTTCAAGCCTTTATCGATAAATGTGGATACGCCAACGACATTGAATTTGCCGATCGTTTATTAAGTGACGTAGGCCTTGCATTAGTTCCAGGCTCCGCGTTTGGTAACGAAGGATGCATCCGCATTTCGTTTGCTACTGGAATTGACACATTAAAAGATGCTTTAAATCGGTTGCAACGTTTTTGCAGTTAGTAACAATCGTTATCATAAAAAATGATAACTGCAAAAAATCAGCACCAAAGAAAATTAATTTATAAAATATACTTGACCCTCAAGCGGAATCGTTTTAAGATTCCGCCCTATTCCCCGGTAGCTCAGTCGGTAGAGCGGATGACTGTTAATCATTAGGTCGGCGGTTCGAGCCCGTCCCGGGGAGCCAAATAAATCAAGTAGTTACTTTTATTCTAATGAAATCTGTAAATTTCATGTAGAAGCAATGTAGAAAAATGGATAAGCTGCCTTGTCAGCTATAAAGGAATATTGTTGTTATGTCTGCGCTTTTTCAAAGTATTTTAGCAAGTATTATTAGTGTAATGTTCTCCAAATGGCTCGATAGTATTTATCCTAGCAAAGAGCTTTCGAAACAATTCTTACGTACCTTACATATTAAATCTGAAATCAATTTAGCAATTTCAACTAAAAAAAGCTTATCTGAGCAGATTAATGATAGAATTTTTTTATCTAATTGGGCCTATTACGTTGTTACATTAATGATGTTATATGCTCTCTTAACTCTAACCTATCTATTTTTGTATGCCTCTGAAACATATCTTAATCACTCTTTGCAACAGAGCGTTTTATCTGATTTCATAAGAGAATATGGCAAAAATAAAAATGAGCTCCTTTCAGTACTGGCTGCTTTTTTTCTTTATCCTTTAATTAATATTCTTTCACGAGGCCCTTTTAAATTAATTATTTCTGTTTTAAGAAGGATGAGCTTTACATTCACCGAAATGAATATACAGCAAATTCGCATGGGAGTATGCATGGCTCTATCGTTGCTGTTAGCACTGAGTCTCATCTATTACGTTTTTTAATACATCAATGTATTGCTTTGTGAGGTTGGAATTCAGTTTTTCTGTCTTGTTGGATTATCTACAAATAACTTAACATATTTGGCTTGAGAACTAAATTCTGAAATAAGAACCCTGGATATATCCATTAATTTTATTATGAATATATCTAAAATTACATTTGAAACGCCGATCATTGTGCCCATTCAATTGAAAAATATCGAGCCAGAATGCAAGAAATTTACAACCAAAATATGCAACGCCATGTTTTTTACTTAAATGGTGCACCAAATCAAACTAGATGGGAGATTTTTGTGGGGAAAATTGTATTTTTTGTGTTGCTTTGCGCTTTTTCATTAAATTTGAATGCAACGAATATTGTAGATGTGTACGGTGCTGACCTTAGAGAGTCTGAAAACATAATTAAAAATTATGGTACCTTAGTCGGTGATATAGAATCACAATTTATCAAAGAAATGATTAAAATATCTAATGGAGGCAAAGATCATTATATTCAGAAAGTAGTTTTGCCTAAAAAAACTCAATTAATTAATGAAATTAAAAAGCACTATAATTTTGCTTTCGTTCAATTTGATACAATTTTCTACCCTAATGATAAAGATACTCACACAACTATAGAAGTTATTACTCAAAATGATAAAAACAGACTTCGATTTATTCCCCAAAAAAATAAAGTTCAGTCCACTCCAAAATTGAAACATGACCTAGTTGATAAAATGATGAAATTTCATGATAGATCTATGAATCTTTTGGTAAATAATCAATTAAATTCTATAGTTACTAAATGCCCTGTATATCATTGCTTGCCTGGATTTAATCATCCTGAATTAAGAGATGCCTTTACTTCGTTAATTAATCAAGCGCGTAAAGAAAAAGCGCTGCTGATCAACACAATCGACAATGATCTACTTCCAGAAAGAAGAGTCGCTGCTGTTTATTTAGTAGGATATTTAAATGATCCGCATGAAATTATTTCCTTGCTAACCAAGCATGTTATGGATTCTGATGACGGGGTAAGAAATAGTGCCATGCGCGTCATTGCCGAAACTATGAGGAAAGCAAAAATAGATGAAATTAACGTAAAGCCATTTCTGGGATTGTTAGACTCACCATACGATACAGATAGGAATAAAGCTTTATATGTTCTTCTTAGCGCTTCAAATTCACCCTTATCAAAACAATTGATTATTCGAGATGGAAATAAGCAACTTATGGCTTTGTTACAGCTAAAGCAACCCAACAATCATGATATAGCTTACTCTCTTTTAAAGAACATTAGTGGCAAAGATTTTGGATCTCAGAACATTGATGCTTGGAAAAAATGGATTACCAAGGAGGTAACTGACAACAAAAATATACTAGCTGCGTATTCCGGAGGACCTGATCACTAATTCCGGTAGGCATTTGATCACCGATTTCGGAGTATTTTATCACTTCTACGACTCACGCTGTGGATTATCTTTTAAAGGGGTTTAATCTGTAAAGATTTTTGTTTTTCGCATGGATTCACCATTAAGTCCTATTCTGATTGAGTATGAACGAGTCTATCAAGGACGGCATCTGCAAGTGTTGCATCACCAAGGTATTCATCCATAAAGCAACATCGAGTTGACTGGTAATGATGGTTGAGCGTTTTTAATACCTGTCTTCAAGTATTTCTAGTAAATCTCTTCTTTGTTCTTCATCCGGAGCCATCAGTCCCCAGTCATCCAGGACGAGCACATCGACTTTTGCGATGGATGCCAGCCAATTTGGATAACTTCCATTGGCCTTGGCAATCTTAAGTTCATTCCATAATCGTGGAAGACGGTAATACCGGGAAGAGAATCCTGTAATACAGACTTTATGTGCTAATGAGCAGGCGATGTATGTTTTTCCGCAGCCGGTTGGGCTGGTAATGAGCAGATTAAGATGTTGAGATACCCACTGGCAGCGAAATAGTTCCAGCATGGCTGATTTGTTCAGG
>JAUXYG010000081.1 GCA_030694525.1 Legionella sp.
AACGTAGCTCAGCTTCAACAAAAACTGATATAGAACTACGTGATGTACCTCAAGCAATTTCAGTCATCACACAAGACCAAATCAAAGACCAATCAGTTCAAAGTATTGCGGAGGCTGTTCGTTACGTGCCTGGTGTACAAGCAGCTCAGGGCGAAGGTAATCGCGACGCTTTGATCTTCCGTGGCAATGCAACAACAGGCGACTTCTTTTTAGACGGCGTACGTGATGACGTGCAAACTTATCGTGACGTTTACAATACAGACCGCGTCGAAGTACTAAAAGGCCCTAACGGCATGATATTTGGCCGTGGCGGTGCAGGTGGTGCAATTAACCGTGTATCAAAAGAAGCTGGCTGGGATCCTATCAGCGAAATACAAGCTAGCTACGGTGCTTTTGATCAAAGACGTGTGCAAGTTGATTTTGGCCAAGCGATTAATGATGTAGCGGCGTTCCGTATCAATGCTGTGCATGAGAACTCAAACTCTTACCGTGACGGCGTAGAACTTAAACGTTATGGCGTGACGCCAACCATCACTATTAAGCCAACCGATAAAACTAAAATCACTTTAGGTGTTGAATACTTTAAAGATGAACACACCAGCGATCGTGGTGTGCCGTCAATGAACGGTGCAGGCAACTCAACTTTAAAAAACCGTCCCTACAAAATTGGCGACACTGATAAGTTCTTTGGTAACGCAGCACTTAGCCCCAACGAAACTGAAACTAGAGCTTTTAACGCCATGGTTGAACATGTATTCAATAACGGTCTAACGGTTCGTAACCGGTTACGCTATGCAAACTACGACAAATTCTATCAAAACATTTTTGCCAATGGCCCCGTCCTTAATTCGGGAAATCTTGCATTTGCCGCATATCGTGATGAAACCGAGCGTAATAATTTAATCAACCAAACTGACTTGATGTTTGATATAAAAACAGGTGCTATCGAACATAAAATGTTATTTGGTATGGAGCTTGCAAACCAAGAAACCTACGGCAAACGTTATCAACCGACTACAGGCTCAACAAGCGTAGGTACAGCATCAGCTAGCAATCCATTTATCCCTAGCGCATCTTTTGCAGCCTTGGCTACAAACAGAAAAAGTGATGTAAATGTCACCGCATTTTATGTACAAGACCAAATTATTTTAACGCCAAAATGGCAAGCGATTGTTGGTTTAAGACATGATAAGTTTGAAACTGACTTTACAGATATAAGAGCTAGTCAAAACATTGATGTCAATGATAACTTGCTATCCCCACGTGCAGGTCTAATTTTCAAACCAGTTGAGGCTGTTTCACTTTATGGTAATTACAGCATCGCTTATGTTCCACGTGCAGGCGACCAACTCACATCGATAACAGCTGCTAACAGTAGCTTTGATCCTGAAAAGTTCATTAACTATGAAATTGGTGCAAAATGGGATATTAATTCAAACCTTTCATTTACTGCCGCAGTTTATAAATTAGAGCGTGAAAATGTTGCAATTACCGACCCATCTAATGCACTAAGTACCATTTTGGTTGACGGTCAAGAAACAAAAGGTATTGAATTAAGTGTATCTGGCAACATTACAGACAAATGGAGCATTATGGGTGGTTATGCCTATCAAGATGGCCAAATTACTAAACAACAAGGCGCTGGCGCAACTGCTATCTTAGCTGGCGCTGAGCTTGCACAAACACCTGACCATACCTTCTCACTATGGAATCGTTATAACATTAACGACACATGGGGCGTAGCATTGGGCATGATTACACGCTCTGAAATGTATGCGGCTGTACCACAAGCCACAACAAGCACAATTCTGCCAGGCTACACTCGTTTTGACGCAGCGATTTACGGCAAATTTAGTGAAAAACTGCGCTTACAAGTTAACTTGGAAAACTTAACTAACAAAGAATATGCGCTGTATGCACATACCAACAACAACATCACACCGGGCTCACCAATCACTGGTAGAGCAACGATGATTTATAGCTTCTAAGTTATAAAAAGTAATATTTCTTTAAAACTTGGCCCAACCATCTTAAGAGAATGGTTGGGCCAAGTTCATCACTAAGTCTCAATAGTCGTTTAAAACAAATAG
>JAUXYG010000082.1 GCA_030694525.1 Legionella sp.
TACGTACCGCGATTTATTCGCGGTATCCAGAAATCCCGCTAAAATGCACCAATCAATCACCCCCCCCATCCCTCCAACGCCCAACATCCGACATCAAACCCGAACCCCCTATGTACCGCGATTTATTCGCGGTATCCAGAATTCATGCTTTAAATTTCATAAATTAACTGCAAATATCTCCGTATAAGTCCTTCCAAACGGGATTAAACTGTTCAATTAAATTCAATTTCCACTGTCGACACCAATTTTTAAGTCGTTTTTCACGAGTTGCGGCCTCGATATAATTACTGTGAATTTCATAGTAGACCAACATGTGGATGTTATGTCTGGAAGTAAATCCTGGCCGTAGGTTAGTCTTATGTTCCCAGACTCGTTTCACTAAATCAGAGGTAGACCCAATATACAGGGTGCCGTTTCGAGTAGATGCCAGGAGATACACATATGATGTCATTTTCTTCCTTGTAATATTGGACGAGATAATGATAACACTGGTTGATTAAGGAACTCCTAAGATTTTAATTAGTTTTCAATTCAATATTTCTGGATACCGCGAATAAATCGCGGTACGTAGGGGTTGGGTTGGGAGTTCGGTTGGTGAGGTTTGTTTGATTGTGAGATTTGAGTTTGGATTTCTGGATACCCGAATAAATCGCGGCACGTAGCGATGGAGGTGCTGCTTTTAATAAACAAATTTACCTTGAATACTAACATTCAAAATATACCCTGTTTAATTACATTCAAAAAATTACCCCTTCTGGATACTATTACGCTCCAGCGAACAAGCCTTGAACTCTTTATAAAGTTTACAATCGATAAAACTTTGTATAGAAAAACTTATCTCATCTTTTCCAAATGATGCAGCGACGCGATTTGCCATAGCGCAGAGGTACTCTTTATTTAAAGCAATTAAGTTTAAAATAAGGGCTATAGACTCAGCAATTGTTTCCGTATCAGGATAAACAGCATCTTGCGACTGGAGTACTTTATTAATCAGCTCGACATCAAAAGCCTCCAGAGTATCAAAATTTTTTTGAATGTGCTCTGCATTAAAAAAACCACCAATAAAATCTTTAATGGGCATTTTATTACGAGTTGTCAAATACGGCAGCGGAGCTAGATGCAAATCGGTTACCACATTAGTCTCTTTAAGAGCATTCAACTTTTCATTACTAATCAATTGCAAACAGTTATAAAAAAAATTATTCCATTTCGCAAATACGATTAATAAGACACAATCAGCCAATTTTCTCTGAAGCTTAAAACACTGGTGTATTAAAAGATTAAGTAATTCTTTTTGTTCTTTTCTTCTAGTTTTATTGGCATTGCGAATAGAATAAGACTCAGGCACCGAAAAATCAGTGGTCATTTTACCCTTAGCTTGCAGTGTAAGTACCTGATTACCAGGGAGGGAACGCAGTATCTCTCCATAGTTTTCTGTTTCTCTAGCTAACCACAGAACGGGTTTAGCGATGATCATTAAAATAAATAGCAAAGGCAACATCACAGCATTGCTTATTAAAATATTTAGCAAGACACTAGGTCTACTAATTTTTAGAGCATTGGGAGTATCGTCTATCGCGGGTTTTAACAATACTGACTGAGCTATATTTTGTAACTTTATAGTCCTAAGCACGGTACGTTTTTGAAAAAAATCCGTATAGGATGTCGCAAAACGATCGACAACCAGATTGATTGGTTCACCTCTTTCATGCAGCATGCGAGCAGCCATAATCATAGGTGCCGCCCCCCCACAATAACCATATAAACCTACACAATAGTTCTGCTTTTTATAATAATCCACAAATGACAGGATATCCTGTGCCCACTCCATGGTGTTTGATGAATACTGATTTGATCGTAATGCCTGATTTCGATATTTAATAAAAACAACATCGTTATCAAAAAGCGTACGATAATTATGGGTATTATAAAACACATAAAAGTCTTCAGGCAAAGACGCAGCTATTAACACCAAAATAATAGTTTTTGTGGGATTTTTATCTTTTTTTACGCACAGTCCATCCAAAATGTGTCCTTGCGAACTTTTAATAAATACTTGTTGATAGTGCCACATGTTATAAATTATTTTGGGAAATATCCTGGGTATTTTAAAACTACTGCTGATGCATCTATTAATAAAAACCTTCACTCTGTCCAAGAATGAAATTGTATCCTGCTCATCTGGCAAAACCAGACGAGTTGTCTTAATCAGCGTGGACTTTGAAGAGGGTAATTTCAATTCTTCAAGAATCGTACACTTTATTTTTGATAATTGATTTTGGGATGGTTTATGAGAGGTACCCAAATTGTAAATGACATTTTTCCAATGTTTTATTAACTGGTCAGGATTTTCCAGCAGTAATCGATAATTTTGGTTAAAATGGAGCAACAATTTTCTTTGGGCTTTAATGATAATTATCGAATTCAACGGATGATCATTTTTCAGAAGAGCTGCAAATTTTTCCATACATAAAAAACAATTATACAAAGCGTTTAATTCGTTAGACTCTCTGAGTTTTTCCTCTTTCGAAATGTTTAGGCTCGATCCTAAAATAAAAGCTAATGCGTATTTATAAATTTTGACAGGATCGCTATCCAAACAGCTGTTAAGCTGATTAATAAGCGTGTTTCTTCTTGTGATAGAAGTAATGGAAGTAATTAGGTTAAGTTTATTAGCGAGTAGCATAATGAAGAGCGTTCAAAAAAAATTTAAGCATTATTGAATAGTTAACAATAAAAAACAAATTTAGTCAGAAGGGAGAATTATAAATTGATAATAAAAAGTCTATGGAAGTATTGTTAATACAATAGCTCCATAATTATATCCTGCACCAAAAGCAGTAAAAAGAACCGTTTTACCAATAAGCTGCTCTTTATAAAGATCAAAAGTGAAAGGGATGCTAGCATTTGAAATGTTACCCAGATGAGTTATAGACAACAAAACTTTTTCCTCAGGGGCCCCTAATTGTTCTCTTACCTGGTCAATAATACGGGCATTAGCCTGATGTGAAATAATATAATCGATATCTTCTATGGTCATTTTTGCTAAGTTAAGTACCTCTGAAATGGAAAAGGCTAATTTATTTACTGCGTTTTTATAGACTTTTTTTCCATCCATCTTGACCATTTCACGCTTATTTTCCGTACTTACCGGTATTAATAAATCGGAAACACCTGTTGAATCACTCCCTAAATAGATACCATGAACGTTATCAGTTGGGTCATATTCAACAAACCAGGCTGCTCCTGCGTCGCCAAACAATGAGGCTGTATTTTTATCTTCCTGGTCAATGATAGTGCTCATTTTTTCACTGGCAGTAATGATTCCGGCAGTATATAACCCTGAGTTAAGTAAAGAGTAGGCTGTAACGAATAAATGCAGAAATCCTGAACATCCTGCCATAAGATCAAAACATAACGGATTTACCAGCCCTAATTGCTCAGCTATACGATTGGCATTGGAGGGCAATAACGAATCAGGGGTAGCAGTTGCATTAAGTAAGAATTGGGCTTTAGATGCATGAGTTAAATTTTTTGCTGCATTATAGGCAAGATCCGAAGAGGTAACTGATTTCAGGGCATAATGTCTTGTTTTAATACCGGTTCTGGCTTCTATCCACCCCACCGGTAATTCAAACTTCTCTTCGTAATAAACATTATCTCTGCTTTCAATGGGCAGGAAGCGTTTCGTTTCGGTAATCCTGATACCCATCAGTACTCCTCAAATAGATAAACCCAGTTATTAAAGGCTTATGAAAAATTCACATACACTGTTTTAACCTATTTTGTGGCCATATATCAATTTGTGAACATATACAAAAAATATAGACCAAAATCAGTTTGATGGCAAAAACCACTCACTTTTATCTTTCATAAAACGAGTGGTTTAAATAAGAACGGGTTACGGTTATATATTAAAAGGATCAAAACGGAATGAATTATTGGATTCACTAATATTTTGATTATCATTAGATGGAGAAAATACTGATGTATCAGGCTGCAATTCAGGAATTGCAGGGAGCTCTTGTAGCTCTAGATCTGATAATATTGGGATCCCCATTTCACTTTCCCATTCTTTTAATTCATTTAAAGCATTTAATTCATTTAAAGCCTTTAACTCATCTAAAGCACTTTTTGCAAGTTTATAAAATTCTTTCGAAGGAATTGCATCATCAGGATCAGTATTTAATACAGTTGTTGCCAAAATCCCTTTAACCGTCTCATCATCTTTAAATGAATTGATATGAACTCGCGAGTCATCGACCATGACCCCGTATGCATCGGCAAATTTCGGATTTGCCCTTTTAAAATAATCAAATCGCATACTTTTCGGAAGTTTATAAATATCAGATGTACTAATACTAAAAAAATTGGTTTGGAAATTCATGCGATAATGATCTTGGGTCGTATGAGGCGCAAGGAAAGGACAAAGCATAATTTTATCGGCAATGGCATCGAGTTTCAAATCCTGGATCAAAAGTGTTTTTATACTCTTTTCATCCCAAAAACCGGCGGTCAAAATTATAATGCCCTCATGCTCGGTGCAAGCGTATTCAATAAGTGATTTGATTTCTTCAAAATTAATAATATATATATCTTCCGGTTCTGATTGAATCAAATGGGCACCCTTTGGTACTCGCGTTAACTGATGCATTTTATCAATTAGTTCCAATTGTGAAACCGTCGTAAAAACAGTAAGATCAAGATCCAAAATTAGATAAGCCATAATACAAACCTTTAAAATTTGAAGCAAATAGTATATTTAATAATCAACTCATAGTCAATCCTTAACTCATATAAAATGTGGTGAGGTAAATTGTTCTTACATGACATACAATTACATTATTAAAACAAGGAGATGGTATGAAAACTGCCCTGATAACCGGTGCTAATAAAGGATTAGGACTTGAATTCGTCCGTCAGCTCAAAGCAGAAGGTTATTTTATAATTGGATGTTGTAGAAATCCTGCTCAAGCAAGTGAATTAAATAAGATAGCAGATGAAGTGGTTAAGTTAGATGTTACCAAAGATGATGATATAACCTCCTTACAAAAAATGCTAAATAATCGCCCCATTGACCTGCTGATTAACAATGCCGGAATAAGTGGGGAGAAAGGAGTAACAGTAGGCAACGTAAATCGGGAAAATTTTCTTGACGTTCTTAATGTAAACTGCGTCAGTGTCGTAAAATTATCTGATGCATTGTTGTCTAATATCAAAGCCAGTACGGAAAAGACTATTTTGGTTATCAGCTCAAAAATGGGCAGTATTTCCGATAATACATCCGGTCGTTCCTTTGCTTATCGTGCCAGTAAAACTGCTCTAAATAGCGCCATGCGCAGTTTTGCAGTTGATGTTAAAGAGCTGGGAGTGCATGTCATGCTCATCCATCCAGGATGGGTAAAAACAGATATGGGAGGACCGGATGCTTTGATCGATGCGCCGACAAGTGTTACAGGCATACTCAACGTGAGAAAGAACAGCAGGTATCAAAACGCAGAACAATTAGTGCAATTTGATGGACAAATCATAGAGTGGTAACACAGAACAGGCAAAGGGTCTCTCATGAGACCCTAATACCATTTAATTAATGGGATGATATTTGAATAATCATCTGTCCATAAAATTTGCTGGCTGTCGGTGTAAAATCGCCAGCCTGATTTTTTCAGCAAGTCCGAAGCCAGCTGCTCATTAGCAGTGAGCATCATCCACTCCGAATCAAATTGCCCCTCCTTCAAATCGCCCTTATGAGTAGTATGGAAAACCATTAAATCCAATCTACGACCTGCAGCATTAACAACCGGAAGTAAACTCAAGTGACGGTTACTTAAATTAACCAGAATGACCCCATGTTCACTCAGCTTCCTTTTATACAGATTAAAAGCGTCCAAAGTCATTAAGTGTGTAGGAATCGCATCAGAATTAAATGCATCAAGAATAATTAACTGCTGTGATGCATCAGGCAATTCTTTCAAGGCTAATCGACCATCGTTCTGGATAATGGTTATTTGGGGCAGACACTCACTTAAGTAACGGAATAAACGTGGATTTTTAGCAAGACCAATCATTTGCGGATCAATTTCAATTACTGTAACAGAATCTTCCGTGCGAAATTGACATAATAAGGTCCCAGCACCCAGTCCCATAAGGGTTACTGAAAGACTTGGATTTGCCTGCTGCATTGATTCAATTATCGGTTTTACCGCCCCATAATACCCACGCAAACCACTCAGGGGTTTACTCTCCCCCATATTTTGTAACCCATGAACCGTCGACTGACTGATCAAAACATGAGTATTCTCTTTATCAACAACCTGTTTTACTCCATAAAAATTACGCTGTTGTAACAGGATATGATTGACTTCTCCCAACGGGGAAAATAAAAAAACAAATAAAATAAGCAGAGAAAGGAATAAACTGAATTTATTATTCTGCCAGACGACCATAATGATTAGTGCCAGTATGGCACATACGTGAAATGTGGGAAAACCTCGTGGCCAGTGTATTTCAGGTAATACGTAGTGAGCTAACATTAGCCCAAGCACAATAAGGGGCATCCACCAGTCTTTAGTGTATTTTTTTAGCGGCAGTATTAAAATACTAAGCAGGATTGCCAGTGGATACTCGTACACCTGATTAAACCAATGAGGTGCAATGATACCATTAAAAACACCCGCCAAAACTCCTCCAATGGATAAACAAAAATAAAACAAGGCGAGTAACTGGGGCTTGGGCCGACTTGCGAACAGTTTCCCATGGCACAGCAGAGCGATGATAAAAAAGCTGCTCAAATTAAAGAGGATCATTTGCCATGCACGAACCTGATTCACCCCAAGGATAAATCCAAGAATAGTGAAAATCAGGAAAAACAGCGCATTTCTGCTAATCCATGTTGCTGAGATGAGCGGTTTCGAAGTGAACGTGAGGATAAAGGACAGGAGATAGAGTGCAAGAGGCAAAACCCAGAATAAGGGTGTTGCCGCAACATCCGTGGTGATATAAAGCGTAACCCCCAGCATCAGACTGCAAGGTACGAAACTTAAAAACATCCAATAAAAAATGTCATACCAGGGCCATTTTTTAATAGCTTCGCTCTTGATGCGCACGGTTTTATAATTGATGGCTGTCAAGATCAAAAGAATTAATATCACATAACTACAATACAAATAGGTCCAGATATAGAATTGTTTCGCTAAACCAATATAACGCTCAATGACCCAAGGATAGGCAAGTAACGATATTAAACTTCCCGCATTGCTTGCTGCATACAAAAAATAAGGATCGGAAGCCCCTTTACCCGACGACTGGGAATAAGCAAATTGCAGTAATGGCGCTGAGGCGCCAATAATTAACAGGGGTAATCCTAATTGGACTAATAATGCATAAAGAATGGACCATTCCGGCGACCCCGTTAAAGACTTTGGATTCAATAATATAGGTAGCGCGAAAAGACTAAGAAGAATTAAAAAACCATGAATGGCGCGCCATATAATGGGTTTCTGAACAAAACTTAAAAGCCAGACATAACCATAGGAAATCAAAAGAACCAATTGAAAAAACAACATACAAATAATCCAAACTGCTGGAGTTCCACCATATACAGGAAGGAGCGCTTTAGCAGCCATGGGTTGTATGCTAAACAGAAGCAATGCACTTAAAAACAAACCAAAAGAAAATACAAAACGCAACACCATCTATCCTTGATTAAAATTAGGGGATTAAAATTAGGGCTTTTTAAATAATGCAGGCACCACTTTAAAACATATATCCAGTTCGGGCAAGCATGGCCCCGAAAACACTAAAATTGTAACTATTTTAACCAAAAAATCGTCTATAATATCGTCTATAATATAGGTAAAAGCAGCCCTATTGACCTAATCGGATGAACTCTATGACTAAGCATACTGAAGAACCCGTTAAAACATTAAAAAAGAATATTCAACTTGATGATTTGGAAAAAGTTTCTGGCGGATCGGATGTAAGGCAGCGAGGCAGAGAACCCTCCACCAACAGAATAGTACCTCGCGGACGTTTTGTTCCCAGAAGATGAGTATCATACTGTTTTCCTATAAACCCTATGGATTAAGTTCTATAGGTTTGGAAAAATAAATTAATGGTTTACTTTTATAGGATTTTATATGAAAAAACAACAGAAGCAGACTGGAAAATCCAGGAAAAAAAATATCAATCTGAACGAGCTGGAAAAAGTATCGGGTGGAGCCACGACTACTGAACGGTTTAGAAGGCCTACTCCTATGACAACCCCTACTGGCAGGAGTTAAGTTACGTAATTTAGTCATGGCGACCTGTTAAATCACTGTCGCCATAACTGACTCTTTGTTACTTGGCTAAATCAGCTGATGCAGCAAGCATCCAATGTGCTTTTTCATGAGCAGCAATGCGATCACTTAACAAAGTAATTGAGCCTTCATCATTAATTTCCTGGGCAATTTTAATTGCTGCATTTAAATCTTTTACTAACAAGGCATTATCTTGCGCAAGCTCTGTTACCATTTGATTGGCATTCAAACTCGAATCTCCATCTTTGATTCGTTTTAATTGATTAAACTGATCAAAGGTAGCTGGTGCTTTATGCCCCATCATTAAAATACGCTCAGCAATTAAATCAACTGCTTCTGCTAATTCCTTATATTGCATTTCAAATAATTCGTGCAAACTCTTAAACTGCGGCCCCCGCACGTGCCAATGATAATTTTGGGTTTTTAAATAAAGTGCGTAGGTATCGGCTAAGGTCACTTCAAGCTTTTTTATTATTTGGTCCATTTTATTTTCCCTATGTGAATGTTGCTATTAAGCATAGCTGAAAAATTATATTTTTATTTAAAATATGCAAAAAAAAACCCGCCACAAGGCGGGTTTTCAGTAGCATAAGGGGACGACTTACATCATGCCGCCCATACCGCCCATGCCACCCATACCGCCCATGCCGCCCATATCGCCAGCACCAGTCTCATCTTTCTTGGGTAGATCAGCAACCATACACTCGGTGGTCAACATTAAACTTGCAACAGAAGCTGCATTTTGTAATGCCATACGCGTTACTTTGGTTGGATCCAGAATACCCATATCAACCATGTCACCGTACTCACCAGTAGCCGCGTTGAAGCCAAAGTTATCTTTATTCTCAGCAACTTTGTTAACAACAACTGAAGACTCATACCCTGCGTTAGTTACGATTTGACGCATTGGTGATTCAATAGCACGACGAAGAATGTTGATACCCATGTTTTGATCATCGTTATCGCCTTTAACTGAGTCCAACGCTTTTTGCGCACGAATCAGAGCAACACCACCACCAGCAACGATACCTTCTTCTACTGCAGCACGAGTAGCATGAAGCGCATCTTCTACGCGAGCTTTTTTCTCTTTCATTTCTACTTCAGTAGCAGCACCAACTTTAATTACGGCAACGCCACCAGCTAGTTTAGCAACACGTTCCTGTAATTTTTCACGATCGTAATCAGAAGATGTCTCTTCCATTTGTGCACGAATTTGTGCAATTCGATCATTAATTTCAGTAGCTTTACCTTCACCATCAATGATTGTGCAGTTTTCTTTAGTAACAACAACACGTTTGGCAGTACCTAAATCTTCCAGAGTAGCTGCTTCAAGGCTCTTGCCAATTTCTTCAGAAATAACCTGACCACTGGTTAAGATTGCGATGTCTTGTAACATTGCTTTACGACGATCGCCAAAGCCAGGTGCTTTAACCGCACATACTTTAACAATACCACGCATGTTGTTAACAACCAGGGTAGCTAAAGCTTCGCCTTCAACATCTTCAGCAATAATCAATAATGGACGACCTGATTTAGCCACACCTTCCAGTACAGATAACATGTCTCGAATACTGGAGATTTTCTTGTCAACCAATAAAATGAAAGGCTGATCCAGCTCACAAGTCATGTTTTGTTGGTTGTTTATGAAGTATGGAGAAATATAACCACGGTCAAATTGCATTCCTTCAACCACAGATAATTCATTTTCCAGACCGTTACCATCTTCAACAGTAATTACGCCTTCTTTACCCACTTTTTCCATCGCACTGGCAATAATAGAACCAATTGCTTCGTCAGAGTTTGCAGAAATAGTACCAACCTGAGAAATCGCTTTGTTGTCTTTACATGGCTTGGACATTTCTTGCAATTTTTTGGTAATTGCAATAACTGCTTTATCAATACCGCGTTTCAGATCCATTGGGTTCATGCCCGCAGCAACTGCTTTGTTCCCTTCAACCAGAATAGAACGTGCTAATACAGTAGCCGTTGTTGTACCATCACCAGCAGTATCAGAAGTTTTAGAAGCCACTTCTTTAAGCATTTGTGCGCCCATGTTCATGAAACGTTGTTCAAATTCAATTTCTTTTGCAACTGAAACACCGTCTTTAGTTACAGTAGGGGCGCCGTAGGATTTTTCTAAAACAACATTACGGCCTTTAGGACCCATTGTTACTTGAACCGCATCTGCCAATGCATTAACACCAGCAAGCATTTGTAGGCGAGCATCGTCACCAAAACGTAAATCTTTAGCCATTATTTAATCTCCTTTAATCTGTTAGATTACTTCTCAATCACACCCATGATGTCGTCTTCGCGCATCACAACTAATTCTTTACCGTCCACTTTAACTTCGGTACCAGAGTATTTACCAAACAATACGATATCACCCACTTTAACAGCCAGGGCACGAACATCACCATTTTCAATAACTTTTCCAGCGCCAACAGCAATAATCTCACCACGCATGGGTTTTTCTGTAGCACTATCTGGAATAACAATACCACCCGCTGTGGTACGTTCTTCTTCCATACGTCGAACAACTACGCGATCGTGTAGAGGACGAATTTTCATACTTTTATCTCCTGATTAATTAAACACTGATAAAATGGATAATGCCTGCTAACACAAACATTACCGATGACAGGCATATGGGGTCTTTAAAAAAACTTTCAAGGGTATCAACAAAAAAAATTTTGGATTTATTACATGTCACACTACAATGGATGATTATTTTACTGCTTAGGGCTTCCGAATGAAAAAATGGTTTTTATTAATATTTCTGTTTACTGCCCCATTTATCCTCCAGGCAGAACCACTTCCAGCTGCTGAAGTCTTTCAATTGGGTGTGACCAGACTCGATCCCAATACCTTTACTATTAACTGGCAAATTAAACCCGATTACTTTTTATATAGCGATAGAATTAAATTATCAGAGGCTCCTGATAGCAACATTCATCTGGGCGCCATTCGTTTCCCAGCCCCGCTAAAAAAAACAGACAGACAGGGTCATGAGTACCCCGTATATCGTAATCAATTATCGTTACCCATAAGCGTATTAGGTGAGAAACCAGGGGAAACAATTCTGGAACTTCATTATCAAGGCTGTGCCGACGATGGTTTTTGTTATCCTCCTGAGGTTAAGCACATTAAAGTAGGCATCGATGACAGTCTTGCCTTGGCTACAGTGAGTCTGGAAGATGCTCCGCTGCCTGCAGTTGAGTCGCCACAGGTACCTGATAATAAAATTGAAAATATTTTTACCCATCATAATTGGGCAATGATTCTCCTTATATTTTATGGCTTTGGCCTGCTGCTCTCATTTACCCCCTGTATTTTACCCATGGTGCCCGTATTATCTGGAATTATTGTAGGGCATGGTTTAACGCTTACCACTCGAAAAGCTTTTTTCCTTTCCTTAAGTTATGTATTAAGTATGTCAGTAACTTATGCCATATTTGGTGCCGTGGTTGCATTACTAGGGGCTAACTTACAAATAAGCATGCAGTCTCCCTGGGCTATCAGTATTTTTAGTATTATTTTTATACTTTTGGCTTTATCCATGTTCGGTTTTTATGAATTCAAACTTCCTGAGGCATGGCAATCAAAGATTGCAGGATCCAGTAGAAGTCAGAGAGGCGGGCATTATATCGGAGCGGCCATTATGGGTTGTCTATCCACCCTGATTTTATCTCCTTGCGTCACAGCTCCTTTAATTGGTGTTTTAACCTACATCGCACAAAGTGGTAACATCCTGCTGGGCAGCTTAACCTTGTTTGTTCTGAGTTTGGGTATGGGTACACCTCTTCTGCTTATAGGCACTTCTGCTGGGAAATGGCTCCCCGAAACCGGAACCTGGATGAATGCCGTAAAAGCATTCTTTGGAATTCTTCTTCTGGGCGTTGCGCTCTATCTTCTTGAACGTATTCTGCCGACCGGGTTAGTGATGGGCTTGTGGGCTAGCCTGCTCATTTTCTCAGGAATATACGCAGGCGCATTAAATCATGCAGTGACCGGCAGTGAAAAATTCCAACAGGGAATTGGTATCCTATTACTGGGATATGGATTGCTTATACTCATCGGCACGAGCATGGGATCTACAAATCCGTTACAGCCTTTAGCGAACTCTCATGCGACCAGCCCTGTCGCATCCTTGCCAGTACTGGAGAACCAAACTTTAGAGAATATTCAGCAAGAGATTGCTCAAGCCGGTAAACCTGTAATGCTGGATTTTTACGCCGACTGGTGTACAGCCTGTAAGGTAATGGATGCGACCACTTTTAAAGATCCCAAGATTCAGGAAGCGTTAAGTCAATTTAAAGTCATTAAAGTCAATGTCACCGAAAATAATTCCAATAATAAGGCCTTAATGAACTATTTTAAGGTGATTGCACCGCCGACCTTTATCTTTTTCAATAAACAGGGCGATGAATTAAATCACCTTAAAATAGTGGGTGAGCGAGATACTGAAGATTTTTTAAATACTTTGAACAAAATAAAAGTGGCTTAAATTAATGTCATTAACAGTATTGAACAGATGGTACTTTGCACAACCAGGCCAATAAATAACGGAAGATTATAGGTCCATGCTCGTTAAAATGGCAGTCGACAAAGTCAGCTGGAAAGCGTATAATTCGTTCACTTTTTTTACAGATAGAATTATATGAATCATAAAGTAGGCTTTGTCAGTTTGGGTTGCCCCAAGGCGTTAGTGGATTCAGAACGTATTATCACTCAATTACGGGCACAGGGTTATGAGCTGGTCTCGAGTTATCAGGACGCAGGTGTTGTTGTAATTAATACGTGCGGATTTATCGATAGTGCGGTGAAAGAATCTTTGGATACAATAAAGGAGGCGATGGCAGAAAATGGTCGCGTTATTGTAACTGGTTGCCTGGGAGCTAAAGCCGACATTATCAAAGAAGCCTGCCCTGATGTGCTTCATATCAGCGGCGCACATGCCTATGAAGAAGTGGTCAATGCAGTCCACCAACACTTACCACCCCCTGCTGATCCATTCACCCAACTGATTCCTCCTCAAGGCATTAAATTAACCCCCCGTCATTATGCGTATTTGAAAATATCGGAGGGATGCAATCAAAAGTGTACTTTTTGCATTATTCCAACCATGCGCGGTAAATTACAAAGTTATCCCATGGCACAACTTTTAACTGAGGCAAAAAAATTAAAAGATGCAGGAGTCAATGAAATTCTGGTCATCTCCCAGGATACCAGTGCTTATGGTATTGATACGCGTTATGAGCCTATAGAATGGCAGGGAACAACCATAAAAACCCGTTTTTATGAATTGTGTGAGCAATTAGGGAAATTGGGCATTTGGGTTCGTCTGCATTATGTCTATCCTTACCCCCATGTTGATGAGATCATACCTCTTATGCGTGATGGTTTGATTTTGCCCTACCTTGATATCCCCCTGCAACATGCAAATACCCGTATCTTAAAAGCAATGAAAAGACCAGCCAGCAGTGAAAATACCCTGTTACGGATTGCCTCCTGGCGCGAAGTCTGTCCGGACATCACCCTAAGATCCACATTTATCGTTGGCTTTCCAGGAGAAACGGAAGCAGAGTTTGTGGAGTTACTCGATTTCTTACGCGAAGCGAAACTCGATCGCGTGGGCTGTTTTAAATATTCTCCAGTAGATGGAGCCAAGGCGAATGATCTCGATTCACCTGTGCCTGAAGAAGTGAAAGAAGAACGATACCATCGTTTCATGCAATTACAGGCAGAAATAAGCCGCAATCGCCTGAAAAATAAAATTGGAACCACGCAAACGGTACTTATTGATGAAGTTAATTCAGAGACTGTTATTGCCCGTAGCAAAAGTGATGCCCCGGAAATCGATGGACTGGTTTATTTACCCCCTAGCCCTGGATTAAAAGCTGGAACCTTTGCAGAAGTCATTATTACTGATAGTGATGATTACGATTTATACGCAGAACTGAAGTAAGGCTAATTAAACAAATAATTATTAAAATTGATATACTGAATAAAGGGTTTCACCCGCTTATGGAAAGCCCTTTATTCAGCGGCACATGGATACTTAAATCCAGCAGTGCAAAACACCTCAGAGTTTTAATTACAATAAGGATTTTGTATATGACCCCTGAAGAAATTCAAACTTTGAAATCACTCAATTTAGCTTATAAAAAAATATTAACAGAATACTTCAAGACCCCAGATCAATTTAAAGCCATTATTTTATTGTTGAAAGCCATGCGAGATATTGTTTTAATCAGGGAAAGTATTACCCAACCTCAAATGAGAATACTTAGCAGCAATTCCAATCCGGATTTATGTATCCAATTAACCCAAAAAGTCGAAGATATTATAAATGATCAAGAGCTTAAAGATGTAAAAAAACAATTCGTTGACCAAAGGGTCATTCAGATAGAAACATTATACGATGGAATAACCCACTGTTACGAATCCGGTTTTTTCAATACGCAACTACCAGCCCATAAAATGATTTATCAAATAACGTTCTTTGATGGAACACAAATGAGCTGGAACTCTCTTAATCCTAAAGACATAAAAACGGTAAAAAAACATTTTCATGCCAAGATTCATGACCGACGCTGCACTCTGCTATAAATCAATGGCGAATACATCTCGATACACTTTTGTAACCTGCTCAAAAGATTCGCTGCATTCTTCATCTCTATTCAATAAAACCTGTTGGTGCAACAAAAAATGGTAGTGTACATAGGCTTCTTGTAACCTATTCTTTTGCTCATGACTTATTCTATTAGATAAAAATAATTGCCTTAATTGGCTTAACGTATGAGTGTGTTGCGCCATGGCAGGCTCTTTAGAATCCAGCAGTAAAAATTGCACGAGGAACTCTAAGTCAAGCAAGCCTCCCCTGCCATGTTTGACCCAACCGGCATGAGGTAGTTTTTCAATTTTAGCCCTCATACCCAAAACGTCTTTTTGCAGCTCCTCCCTGTTTCGCTCACGACCAATCACTGATTGCTTCAAATGTTTAAAATTTCTCTTGATTTTGGCAGTACCGGAAATCAGCCTTGCTTTTAATAAAGCTTGATGTTCCCAGGTCCAGGCGTGGTTTTGTTGGTAATCCATAAAGGCATCCAAATGGCTCACTAATAATCCAGCAGCACCGGATGGTCTTAAGCGAGTATCTACCGAATATAAAACACCTGATTGTGTCCGCGTCGTTAGCATATGTACTATTTTTTGAGTCAATCGGGTAACTAACCCCTCCTCCGCAGCTTTTGCTGTATGGAGAAACACTAAATCCAAATCCGAGTTATAATTCATTTCGCGACTGCCTAACTTACCATACGCGATGATTGCAAAAGATGACTTTATCCGTTCTATGTGAGGATAACGTTCAACGAGTTCTTCATAGGCGATAGCTAATACCTGACTCACTATTACCTGGGCCACATCGGTTAAAAATTTAGCAATGCGCACTGCACTATAATGACCGTATAATTCCGAACGTGCGGCCATCAGCCAGTTGGTCAATTTAAACTGGCGTAAAATTTCCTGTTTCGCTTCCACATCCTGAGTGAGTGCCAACTGTTCGGTTAATAACGTTTCCAGTCTGGTAAACGAACTCGGTCGCCAATCTTGTTCTTGGTCTAATAAGACTTCCAGCAAAAAAGGTTGACTTACCAGCAAGGCTGAGATGAAAGGGCTATTTGCAAACCAAAATAACAGTTCCCGTAAGGCTTGAGGATTTTCAGTTAATAATGCAAGGTACGCACTACGTCCCACAATATTTTCCAATAGGTGCATCACCTGCAATAATACTTCATCTGTTTTTAACTCATTATAGGTTAATTCGGTAAGAAGCATGACCATTAGCCGATCAAGTCGCATGCGCGCCCCTTGAGGCAGCCTGCGACAACGGGCACTATGTCTGAACGCATTTATCATTTGATAACAGTGGGAAGCGTGGATAAAACCAAGGCTTGTAAGTAAATTAATCGCCATAGTGGTTTCAACATGCCCTTGCCATAAACTGGATAATTGGTTGGCCAATACTCTGTTTTCATCCTCATACGCTTCCACTTTACCCAGAACCGAATGAAAAGAATGGCTAATTATTCGCTGATATTTCTGTAATTTACTTTGGAACTCATCCCAATGCTCATAACCCATAGCGGCAATAATCTGGGCTCGTTTCAATGGATCAACTGGCAATGAATGAGTCT
Source organism: Legionella sp. (assembly GCA_030694525.1). GTDB lineage: Bacteria > Pseudomonadota > Gammaproteobacteria > Legionellales > Legionellaceae > Legionella. The sequence continues at coordinate 16,502 of JAUXYG010000082.1, forward strand.
GCTGATCGTTTAGGCTTTGCAAGGCATTTTCAAGTTTTCGTAAAAAAAGATAGGCCTGATTTAGAGCATCAGCTCGCGGCAAAAGTTTTTCTTTTTTTAATATTGCCAACGCCCTCATTGCATTCTGTTGTTGTAATTGCGGCAACCGCCCCCCACGAATTAACTGAAAATTTTGAATAATAAACTCAACCTCTCTGATACCTCCCTGGCCACGTTTAATATCATCCAGACGTGGATTTAACTGTACCTCTCGCTCAATCATAGCTTTCATACTGCGTAGTGACTCAATCACACTAAAATCAACATAACGTCGGTAGACAAAAGGAGTAATTAACCGGGTAAACCAAACAGGAGATTGATTTATGTCTTCTTCAATAACCCGCGCTTTCACCATCGCATAGCGCTCCCAATCACGCCCCTGTTCCTGATAGTACGTTTCCATCGCGGCAAGGCTTGAGACCAGAGGCCCACTGTCTCCATTAGGACGCAATCGCAAATCCACTCGAAAAACAAAACCATCACTCGTACTCTGTTGGAGTATCTGCATAAATAACTGCACTACCTTGTTAAAATAGTGCTGATTGAGGATTGATTCGCTCCCATCTGTATTTCCAGCGGCGCTAAAAGCAAAAATCAAATCAATATCTGAAGAAAAATTAAGCTCCCGCCCCCCTAGCTTACCCATAGCAAGACTGGATAAACACACCTCATTACCCTCCTCATCTCGAGGAATTCCATAACGCTCAGAAATAGTACGTATACAGTAATTTAAAGCATGTAAAATGAGGGCATCGGCACAATCGGACCAGGATTCCATGACCTCCTGTGTGGTGGCACGCCCAGCAGCTTCCAAGAGCATTAATCGTAAAAAATGCGTATGACGAAACTGACGTATTTGCAGCATATAAGCAGCCTGTTGCTGCGGCACAGTTAACGCATCAAGAGCGACAAAATAAGCGTTTCGGGATAATAATGCGTCACACGCATCTTCTTTTAATAAAGTTTCCAGTAATTTAATATGTCTCGTAGCAAAATCACTCACTGCCACAAGCTTTGCCACACTTTTTTTTAAGGGATGTGTTAATGGAGTGACATGCTTTTCGATAAACCAGGATTTAGACGCTAAAAGATCTGCAAGCGTAAGTACGGATGACATAGACTGAAGGTCTCAATGAACGAAAAGGATACCTTATACTACATTCACCAAATCATAAAGAACATCAAAACGTCATCACTTGCCGCCAGAATTGCCTCAACAATAAGATCATGCCAAACCGAGGAAATCTTTTGCGGTCTTCTGCATCACTCACTACAAAAATCTTATAATATCGCTATACTAAGAAAACTGTTTATAAAAGTGATTGATATGATTAAACTTTTTTTCCGTTCCCTATTACTCTTCGTGATCGCCACTTCTTCCTTATTTGCTGCGGGAGAACTCATTAAAATTGGCGTATCAAGCTTTGATCCCCCCTTTATCATGCAGGGTGCAAACAAACGAATGTATGGTTTTGATATCGATAGCATGACTTACTTATGTAAAGCTATGAATCGTACCTGTGAATTTCGCTTTATGGATTTTGATGAATTAATTCCTGCAGTTGCCAATAAACAAATTGATGTCGCTATAAGTTCTATTACTATTACTCCAGAGCGGGCACAGCAGGTAGATTTTAGTATACCTTATATGCTTAGCTATTCTCGTTTTCTTTCAAATCAAGTGCTAAACCCTACCCAATCTTTTAGCCTGGATCTGCTGCGAGGTAAGACAATAGGAATAGATACCGGAACTATATTTGAGCAGCAACTCACTCAAATGGGAGTAAAAGATCCAGTTATCCGTCAATATGAATCAATCGAAGACTCTCTCGAAGCATTAAGAAATGGTGAAGTTGATTATCTGCTACTGGATAACCCAGCGGCCATCTATTGGGCGGCCAATTCTGCCGGAGTGTTTAGAACGCTAGGTGAGCCTTATATGTATGGTTTAGGGCTTGGCATTGCTGTGAATAAAAGTGAGAAGCAGCTGTTGACTGAGATTAATGCTGCAATACTGCAATATCAGGCTTCCAGTGATTACAAAGATAATTATAAAGAATATTTATCCGAATTTTAGCACAGAACTCACTTCGAAAAGATAGCCTGATTTTAAGGTATGATGAGTCATACCTTAACTTCTTGTATTACACCTCTTGAGAACTGGATGATTACTTGCGTAAAATCCCTATTACAAGGATAATTCCTCCATAACCAAACAATTGAGTACACTATGGAACATTTAGGTCAATTTATTATGAACCACTGGCTACTGTGGTTAGCTTTAATTGCTGTTTTACTATTAACGTTTATTAACGAATTAATATCTCAAAAAAACAAAGCGAAAGAATTAACACCGCATGCAGCAGTTGATTTAATTAATAATGAGAATGCGGTAGTCATCGATACTCGCGACAAAGAGTCTTTTAAAAATGGCCATATCATTGATGCCATTAATGCAAAACCGGAAGATTTTGCTGATAAAAAAATGAATAAATACAAAAATAAAACAGTAATTCTAGTTTGTGCTCGTGGCTTGCAATCTCCTGCTCTCGCTGCCAAAATTCAAGCTCAGGGATATCAACCCATGGTATTAAAAGGGGGTATTGCAGCATGGCAAAATGCTGATCTCCCCATAGTTAAAAAAGGATAGTTTAATGGCTGAAATTATTATGTATACCACTGGTTACTGTCCTTATTGCAGCAGAGCCAGAGATTTATTAAATAAAAAAGGAACTGCTTTTACTGATATTCGTATCGATTTACAGCCAGAATTACGTGATGAAATGATTGTTAAAAGTGGCAGAAGAACCGTACCCCAGATTTTCATTAATGGCCAGGCTATTGGTGGCTGCGATGATTTATATGCCCTGGAAGCTCAGGGAAAATTAAACCAACTGTTAAATGAATAGGAAATAAATAGCATGACTGATCAACCCAATAAAGACGCAGCAGCTGATGAAGCTCAATTCATGATTCAACGAATCTATGTTAAAGATTTATCCTATGAAACGCCCAATACCCCCGCTGTATTCCAACAACAATGGGAACCTGAGCTGACTCTGGATCTTAATACTACCAGCAGTGAATTAGAAGCGGGTGTTTATGAAGTAGTATTAACCGTAACTGCAACTGTTGCAAACCAAAAGGCTACCGCATTTCTGGTTGAAGTAAAGCAGGCTGGTATTTTCACCATTCAGGGCGCTGCAACCCCCCAACTCGAACACTTACTCAATAGCTTCTGCCCAAATATTCTGTTCCCATACGCACGTGAAGCGATTACCTCACAAGTGATTCGTGGCAGCTTTCCACAGCTTGTATTGGCTCCAATCAACTTTGATGCGCTTTATATGCAACAAATGTCAGAAAAGCAAAATACAACAAAATCCCAAGAAGAAAAAATCGCTCATTAATGAAGAAAAAAACTATAGCCATGCTGGGTGCTGGCTCATGGGGCACCGCGGTAGCCATTCATCTGGCCCAGGTGGGGCATCGCGTCTTGCTGTGGGGACATAACCCACAGCATGTTATACAAATGGCAAGCGACAGAGCAAACTCCCGCTACCTGCCCGATATTCCTTTTCCCGAACACCTCTTACCTGTATCTGATTTGAACCAATGCATCAATGAAGCGGATCAAACAATTATTGGAGTCCCATCTCACGCATTTGCAGAAATTTTATCCCAAATAAACCAGAGACCAGCGGGCTTATCCTGGATAACAAAGGGTGTTGATCCAACCACGAATCAATTATTAAGTGAATTGGTTATTCAAAAATTTGGCTTAGGCTATCCCTTGGCGGTAATTTCAGGCCCCTCTTTCGCAAAAGAAGTTGCCAGGCTTTTACCCACAGCGTTAACTTTAGCCGGCAATAATGGACCCTATCAACAAGAAATACATCATTTATTGCATTGTAACAATGTACGGGTGTATTTAAGCGATGATTTAATTGGTGTGCAATTATGTGGAGCAGTAAAAAATGTGTTAGCGATTGCATGCGGTATTAGTGATGGCCTGGGTTACGGAGCCAATGCCAAATCAGCGTTAATTACCCGTGGATTAGCTGAGATGACGCGACTTGGGTTGAAAATGGGAGCAAAGCAGGAAACGTTTACGGGTTTGGCCGGATTAGGCGATCTGGTATTAACCTGTACCGATGATCAATCAAGAAATCGTCGTTTTGGTTTACTTTTAGGACAAAATTGTAACATAATAGAGGCCGAGCAAAAAATAGGCCAAGTGGTTGAGGGAAAGCACAATGCAGCACAAATATGTGCTCTGGCAAAAAAATATGCAATTGAAATGCCTATTTGTGAGCAAATAAATGCCCTCCTGCGATCTGAAGTAAATGCAAAGGAGGCAGTAACTAATCTGATGAGTCGCCCTCCAAAGGGGGAGTAATCGATTATACCTAAATAACCAAGGGGTACTGTCTATGAACTCAATAAGCGAAACATATGTATTGTGGTTAAGTCATTTTAAAGAAACAATTAAAAATCCTCTCGTAAAAAATCTGGTCGAAGAATTAACCAACACACTTCCCAATTTGAAAACAATTGATAACTTAA
>JAUXYG010000089.1 GCA_030694525.1 Legionella sp.
GCTAAAGTAGCAGCCACATCAACAGGATCTACTTCATTCTCTTTAATGTAATCTTCAACGATACGCTTATATGAAGGCAGATTTTCATGAGTCATACGCGCAGTAATATTAGCCATAAATCGCTGTTGTCTTGCAACCTGAATCATATGATCATTGGGAATGTTTACTTTTTCAATACGTTGACGTGTATGGCGTTCAATATTTGAAATCAGCCGTGACTCTTTTGGCGTCACAAATAGGATGGTGACCCCAGAACGTCCCGCTCTTCCTGTTCGACCAATTCGGTGAACGTACGTTTCATTATCATGAGGAAGATCATAATTAATAACATGCGTTACCCGCTCTACGTCCAAACCACGTGCAGCAACGTCCGTAGCAACCAGAATATCAATTGCCCCTTGTTTAAACTGAGCGATAATACGCTCTCGTAGGCTTTGAGTTATATCGCCATGAATGGCCATAGCTCTTAAACCTTGCTGTTGCAAAATTTCAGCAACTTCTTCGGTACTGCTTTTCGTGCGCACAAAAACGATAGCACCCTGATAATCTTCAACTTCCAGAACCCGCACCAGCGCATCTGGTTTTTGATACCCAGAGGCAAAAAGAAAACGTTGTTCTACACTTTTTACAGTTGCGGTTTCCATGCGAATTTCAACAGAAGCCGGGTTGTTTAGATAGGTATTGGCTATTTGACGAATACGATGAGGCATTGTGGCTGAAAACAAAGCAATTTGCTTTTTCTCAGGTAATTTTGCCAATATCGTTTCAACATCTTCGATAAAACCCATTCGTAACATTTCATCTGCTTCATCTAGGATGAATGTACGTAAATTGTCTAGCGGCAATGTTCCTCGGTCAATATGATCTAAAATACGACCTGGTGTCCCCACTACTACCTGAGCTCCACCACGTAATTGTTTTAATTGGCGGCTATATTCTTGACCACCACAAAGAATCGCAATAGAAATTCCTCGTTGATGGGCACTTAAAATTTCAAACTGCTCGGCAACCTGGATGGCTAATTCGCGAGTAGGTGCCAGAATTAACGCTTGAGTGCCCTGAACCGACGGTAATAAATTCTGAAGAATAGGTAAGGCAAATGCTGCTGTTTTTCCTGTGCCTGTCTGTGCCAGGGCAATAGCATCTCGCCCTTCCAATAGTAAAGGGATAGTCTGTGCCTGAATTGGCGATGGTGATGTAAACTTCATGTCCTCTAGTGCTTTGTTAATCGCATCTGAAAAATTAAAAGGAGCGAAGCTTGTTATTTCTTGTGTCATAGAGTTCCTGATAAATTAGAGCATAACCTGATTAAAGGTTAAGTAATATAAAAATTGCTCACTATAATAGCAAAATAAACAGGATTATGCACTATATTTCTTTTTTTTCTGAAAAAAAACAAGGGTATAATATCTATTTAATGTATATTTTTTTTAGGAAAAACTGATAAAAATTAGAACTACAAGTCCAAATTTAGAGAATAATTTAAAAATTAACAATTTTATAAAAACTTCTTTTGAAAGCGCTCGAAACCAATAAAATATGCAGCTGTACTTATACCAAGCAGAATATTCATAGTGTCCGAGACGCTGCGAGTTAAACACCTGGCTCCGTTGTAAATGGAGTACCTGGGAATTTAATAAAATTTATATCAAAGCTGCCAAGCGACACGCTTGATCAATTGCGTGGCGCGCATCGAGTTCAAGTGCTTTATAGGCCCCACCTATCAAATGAACTGTTTTACCCATTTCTTTAATGGGAAGCATCAATTCCCGTAATTCAGTCTGTCCGGCACAAATGACGATATTATCTACTTCCAATAGGTGAGGTTTATCATCCACACGAATATGCAAACCTTGATCATCAATCAACTCATAATGCACTCCAGACATCATTTTAACCTGGCGATGTTTTAAACTTAACCGGTGTATCCACCCTGTTGTCTTGCCGAGACGATTACCTAATTTTTCTTTTTTACGTTGCAATAAATAAACTTCGCGAACGACAGGTGGTCTTTGCGGTGTAGTGATCCCCCCGCGGGACGATCCACTGACATCAATACCCCATTCCATGTAAAATTCATGATCGGTTTGGTGCTGCCCAGCGGTTAAAAATTCAGCCACATCAAAGCCAATACCTCCAGCTCCAATTATAGCAACCGAGGATCCAAGAGACCTTTTACCCCGTATAACTTCGATATAATTCACCACTTTTTCATGCTCAATACCAGGTATGTCCGGTAGTCTTGGTTTAATTCCAGTAGCCAAAATGATTTCATCAAAATCACGCAACAAATCAACTGTGGCTTCAGTATTTAAATGAACAGTTACTTTGTATTTTTGTAATTGATAATTAAAATAATCCAGAGTATGTTGAAAATCTTCTTTACCCGGTATTCTTTTTGCCAAATTAAACTGACCACCTATCTCACTATTTTTTTCAAATAGACTGACTTTATGGCCTCGTTCCGCAGCGACTGCTGCGAAAGCAAGTCCTGCGGGACCTGAGCCTACAACCGCAATATTTTTAGGTTGATGAACTGTTTCATAAATTAACTCGGTTTCATTACATGCTCGTGGATTAACCAGACACGAGGCCGTTTTATTAACAAAAACCCGATCGAGACACGCCTGATTACAGGCAATACATACATTAATTGCGGCACTCTCACCTAGTTTAGCTTTTTCAGCAAACAAGGGATCAGCTAAAAAAGGCCTCGCCATAGAGACCATATCCGCAACTTCTGTTTCAATTAATTCATTAGCAAGCTCAGGCGTATTAATACGATTTGAAGTAATTACCGGAATACTTACCTCTGGCTTTAAATGGCGTGTTACCGGTGTAAAAACCCCAGGTGGTACCATAGTGGCTATAGTAGGTATACGTGCCTCATGCCATCCAATTCCAGTATTTATTAGCGTAGCACCCGCTTCTTCAATCGCTTTAGCTAAGAGAACAACTTCCTCCCAACTACTCCCTTCAGCAATAAGATCAAGCATAGATAATCGATAGATAATAATAAAATGGGTTCCTACCGCCTCTCTAACACTTCGTACAATTTCAATAGGAAAACGAATACGATTGGTATAGCACCCGCCCCACTCATCATTCCGTTGATTGGTATGTGCGACGATAAATTGATTAATCAAGTATCCTTCACTACCCATTATTTCAACCCCATCATACCCTGCCAATTGGGCAAGTCGAGCACACCGGGCAAAATGTTTGATGGTTTTTTTGATACGATGTTGACTCATTACCCATGGCTTAAAGGGGCTGATGGGCGATTTAATGCCACTGGGCGCCATGATAAAAGGATGATAGCCATAGCGACCGGCATGAAGAATCTGTAAGGCAATTTTTCCCCCAGCTTCGTGAACTGTATGAGTTACCAGTTCATGACGAACTTGTTCATTACTATTTGTAAGCTTGGCTGCAAATGGAGCGAGGCGACCGGAGCGGTTGGGAGCAAATCCTCCGGTGACGATTAAACCAACACCACCTAAAGCACGCTCGCGGTAAAACTGAGCCAATCGGTTAAGATTTTTTTCTTCCTCAAGCCCTGTATGCATGGAGCCCATAAGCATACGGTTTTTTAATTGAGTAAAACCAAGATCCAGAGGTTGAAAAAGGGCTTTAAACGGGGTGTTATCTACTCTCAACTCCATGAGAACTCTCTTTAAATTAAGGGGTCAATAAAAGTATAACCCCTACAGGTCATACAGCAACTACTTTTTCGTTAGAAAGAACGTTCAAGCGCGCATATCTACCTTGCGCCCGATTAGCAATTAACGCGCCCAATAAAGCAATACCGCCACCGATTAACGAGATAACAGAGGGCTTTTCATGCAACAGAACAAACCCAAGCAAAGTCGACATTAAAGGTAACGCATATAAAGAAGTAGCAGCGGTAGATGCACTAAGCGATTTCAGCACATACCCCCAGGCTAGATAGGCCAGTGCAGCAGGGAAAATTCCCATATAGATTACCGCAGTTGTCGAAATAACATCTGCAGTTTTCAGATCCTGAATCAATTGCGGCAAAAACATGAGTAATAAAAGCGTCCCTCCCCATATAACCCACGAAATAATAGCAATAGGGTGATACTGTTGTAAAAATTGTTTTTGCAGGATGTTCAATACTGAGCCACAGAAGGTTGAAATCAAGATTAATAATATGCCATGCCGCATGGCAATATGAGCACTTTCGCCCAGAGTTAAAATAAGCAGACCTAAGATACTAATAACTATACCGACCCAAATGCCTCTTTGTATTCTTTCACCCAAAAAAAGAATGGATAATAGAACCGTCATCACGGGCATCATGCCAATGATGAAACTGGCAATTCCTGCCGAGACAGATACTTCGCCGTAGTTAAGACAAATATTATAAATACCGATACCGGCCATTCCTGCTAATAATAACCTTACCCGATCCCGCCAAGGCATTCGTTTTTTTATGTCTTGCATGTGATAAATCATCGCAAGGCATAGAGAAGCGACTATGTAACGTAATAAAGCCAATGCACCGGGAGAATAACCTGCCAAAGCAATTCGAATACCAACGAATGCTGAGGCCCAAAGCATTATGGTACTGATTAATATACAATTAACTTTTACATTCTGCATAATGGCTACTCAAAATTATTAGGCCATTATTTTAACAGATGAATGGACAGGCAGCTACCATCCCCCTACTAATTTTATTTTAGAATAGAGCGCTCCACGGTAACTATTGTTACGTTCAAAATATTAAGTGATACTATCAATCAAGCCACATTAAATGATAACAATCAGAGGGACATATGAACGCATTTTATAGATTTGTAATTGTTTGGTTAATAGGATTAAGCACGTTGCAGGCAGCTCAAATCTCAGCAACCATATCTACGACAGATGAAGACTCCAAGTCCTTAGGTGAAGTAGTGTTTACTGACTCAGCGAATGGATTACTAATTACTCCTAATTTGAGTGGATTACCTGCAGGATTACATGGTTTTCATCTGCATCAACATCCCGATTGTGGAGATAAAGGAATGGATGCGGGTGGTCATTTTGACCCAGCCAAGACAAATAGCCATCAAGGACCTTACGGCAATGGACATTTAGGTGATTTACCGGTTCTCTATGTGACTGCTGATGGCAAAGCAAATACACCTACTTTGGCTCCCCGTTTAAAATTAAGTGATTTGAAAGGGTTAACCGTTATGGTACACGCCGGTGGCGATAACTACAGCGACACCCCTCCTTTAGGTGGCGGCGGAGCGCGAGAGGCTTGTGGGGTTATTAAAGACTGATATGATTATGGGTCTTATCAGTTCTTGCGCAAAGATCCTGGATCCCTCGGACAAGCCGAGGGACGTAGGAGAAATTAGATGTAACAACGAAATAACCCTACTCCTAATAGATCTATTCAAGCCCTATTCCTGTACCTTACCGAACGCGCTCCCTACGTCCCTCGGCTTGACTGAGGGACCTAGAAATCTCATATTATATTAAAAATCGATTCTGCCTATTCCAAGCCAGCCCGAACGCGATCCCCTACGTCCCTCGGCTTGACTGAGGGATCCAGAAATCTCATATCGTATAAAAAACCAATTCAGCCTATTCCAAGCCCTGCCCAAACACGATCCCCCTACCGTCCCTCGGCTTGACCGAGGGATCCAGAAATCTCATATTATATTAAAATTTATTCAGCCTATTCCAAGCCTGCCCGAACGCGATCCCCTACGTCCCTTGGCTTGACCGAGGGATCCAGAAATCTCATATTATATTAAAATTTATTCAGCCTATTCCAAGCCAGCCCGAACGCGATCCCCTACGTCCCTCGGCTTGACCGAGGGATCTAGAAATCTCATATTGTATTAAAAATCGATTCAGCCTATTCCAAGCCAGCCCGAACGCGATCCCCTACGTCCCTCGGCTTGACCGAGGGATCCAGAAATTTCATATTGTGTCACATATCTATTCAGCCCAACACTAAGAATTATAAGCCAAACAACATAGAGCGCCTTAATCCAATCCAACCCCTAATTACTTAAACTACGACTCACTGATACTGCATGTATAACAGCACTGATTCGACCGATCCTGGCAATCGCAGCAGCCGATAAATTATGCTCACGTAATTGTTTCACATGGAACTAATGCACATCCCACAGCCATTTATCGCCGATACTGCCAAACAGAAAGACTCAAAAGTGACTCTTTCTACTCCTGGATTCATCATCCCCTGCATTCGCAATCCTGCAGGTACATGACTCAATTCTGAATCCTCGCTTAGATGAACAAATCGGTAATAAATATTCGTCAACGACATCAAACTTACCGCTAATTTTACCGCATTGATCACTTCCTCGCTCTCTACATGCTCTTTCAATTGCTCAATTAAATCCTCATTATTAAGAACATACGCTACTGTCAACGCAGAACCGACAATTTGCTCCCTATTTAAACCATCGTTTTGGTCCAAATCTAAAACTTTACCAAGATTAATACGTACATCCTTAGCAATATCAGGTATTTGTTCTTTTACTCGTTCTAACATAGCGACGCTCCTCAACGTTTTATTTTATATGAATGGTTTCTTCACCTTTTTTCCAATTACAAGGGCAGAGCTCATCCGTCTGCAATGCATCAAGAACTCTAAGCACTTCTGCCGGATTACGTCCTACGTTAAGATCAGTTACCATAACAAAACGAGTTATTCTTTCCGGATCGACGATAAAAGTAGCTCTTTGCGAGACCCCCTCATGTTCGTCCAATATGCCTAAGCTACCAGTCAACTCTCGTTTAATATCTGCCAACATTGGGAAAGGAA
>JAUXYG010000090.1 GCA_030694525.1 Legionella sp.
GGGGGGGTACTACGCGGATTTAATTGTTTCGCAATCAGAAAAATGGCAGGCAGACCTGGTAGCTTTTGGCACCCAGGGTAACTCGAAACTCCATTACTTATTAATGGGAAGTGTCACCAAAAGATTGCTTCAGTTAAGTACCACGGATATGCTTGCAGTACCTCCGCGAAATAAAAAGCATTGAAATTAGTCTATTTTGACTGGAGAAATAAATCCTTCTGGTTTTAAAGCAAGTAGGGAACAATCAATTTCTTGCAAAATGTCCTCGGCTGTATTGCCGATAATAAAACCAGTAATACCCGTACGCGCTAAAGTTCCCATAACCAAAATATCAATTTCTTTTTCGGTAGCCGCTTTAGGAATAAGCGTCGTTGGGTTGCCTTTTAAATAAGCAATAGAATAGTTCTCCCCAATTTTAGCTTCAGCAATTAGATGACGTAATGATAAACCGTGCTCATGCTTTACATTGGAAACCATATTATCTACCTCATTATCGGATATTTTAGCCCACATGCTTTGGCGCAAATAATCCTCCATGGGAAAGTCCCAGCAAGTAATGATATTGAGACAGCCCGAATAACGAGTAGCCAATGAGTGAGATAATTCTAATAATTTCACCGCCAAATTTTGACCCGTCAAATCGACATCATTGGCATCAATGGCTACTGCAATTTGTGCTTTATCGGACGGATTCTTTAACGGGCGATGGAGAAATAAAGCCGAAGGGCATTTTCGCAACAGCTCCATATCCAATGATTTAAACCCTTTACATTTCAAGTTCGGTTCGATTTCTTTAATGAGTAAATCATGCTGATGTTTAAGTAAATATTTAATGATACGCACATCAGGAGCATAGCCAAATTCAATATCCATTACGATGGGGATTTTCTTTGGATCAGATTTTAGCGTGGACTTTGCTTTTGTAACGCGTGCATCCATTTGCTCTTTTAACCAGGTGATATAAGACGATTCATATTCTTTAAGCCTCTCAGGAAATTCTGGCGATATGATCAGTATGCTTAAGTCAGCGTTATTATCTAAAGCAAGTCTGATTGCCTGCTCCAGAGCTCCCGATTCTTCATTTATTCCATGGCTGACAAATAAAATTTTTCGAAATCGTTTCATAACTCTTCCTGAAATTGCTGCACTCCGGTTAATTAGAGTATAGCTATGCCAGTTGGAGTTACTAAATCATTTTGAGTGTTGGTACATCCCCTAAAACTGCCATTTGGGTTTATAGGACATAATATCACTCTGCCTGAAGGATATTCCGTAATGTACGCATGAGTACCCAACGCATTAAAAGCAATACCGGTAGCGTTATTTAATCCACCTAATGCCACAGTACAGGATCCTATTGTCCCGTTCGTATTCACATTGCAATAGGATATATCTCTAAAATTTACGAGATAGACCAGATTGTTAACCGGATTAAAAGCAAGCGTATTAATGCCTACAGGGGTTGAAATAAAATTGGTGGCACATACACCAAACGCTCCGCTATTACTAATTGGGCAAGAGTATACGCGACTTAAATTGGGCTCAGTCACATAAGCATAGGTTCCCGCTGGATTTATGGTAATGCCTGATAAAGTACCGGGGAAGTTTCCTGCAATGGCACAACCCCCGAGACTACCATTGGGTAATAAAGGGCAATATGAAACCAAATTGGTGACTGAATTCACTATATATATAAAAGTGCCCGCAGGGTTAATGGTAATTCCCTCTGGAGCTGTGGGTGTGGGTTGATTGGCACAGATTCCTATACTGCCATCAATAGCTAGCGGACAATATGAAATCGTATCATTTCCTCCATTTGAGACATATATAAAAGTTCCAGCAGGGTTAATGGCTACAGACTCGGGACGATTAAATTGTTGTCTGATTCCACAACTTCCAAATTGACCATTATTTAAAATAGGGCAAACACTGAGACTGTCACCTAGGAGTTCTGATATATAAGCTACCTGTCTTGGCTGTTTTACTTCCAGTGGCGTTTGTGTTCCGGCACAGGTAAGTCCACCGGGAAAGCAAACCATTAAGTGATTACGTGAATTTGGATCTTCACTAAAGACGGCTCCGGTGATGCTCAGTTGTAAGGTACAGCTATCTCCAACTTGTCCTTTTCCAGCCAAATTAAAAGTCGCGCCACAGGTGTCTTCGTAAGTACCATTATTAGTAACCTGGCGAGTATTGCGAGGTAGGTATTTTACGAAATTATTGGAACGGGTAACAAGTGTATTATTCGCTATAGTGTAGTATGCGGTTACCTGCTGATTGAATCTTACCTGCGTGGGAAGCTGGGTGCCCTCTTTTGGAGTAATAACAAAAGGTAATGCGCTGCAAACAGAACAGGCCAGGTATAGAATACAAGAGATAAATGGTAACATTAATTTTTTATTCTGCGTAAGTGAGTATTTCATAAAAATCCTTATTTATCCTGATTAAAAATCCAGGTCGCTTGGACCAGGAATTGATTGGCATGCAATTTTGCATTGGAAAGTGTTCCCGAGACTTGAGTAGTATCAATATAAGCGTTACCCAGCTGTAGTGATCCCAAATCGGTATACCGATAACCTAGCCCCAGTCGCATGGATGTGGTAATGGTCATATCAATTCCTAAACCTAAAGCGTAACTCAGCGAGGTGTGCGTATTATCTTGATACATCCTGGTGAATGTGAGGTAATAAGGTACCGTTGTATGATAATTGTATGCTCTATTAAACGAAGCTCCCAGGCCTGCAAACAGATAAGAATGGTATTTACTGTGAAACTGATACAACAGTTTTGCGCTCGCCATAAGTTGCTGGGAAACAGCATTAAAATGATAGCCAAACACGTCAGCGGATTGGACGTCAGCTCCCTGTACAAAAATTCCTTCTGCTGAAAAAGGACGAGGGGTGGTATTATAATCAACTCCGGGCTGAATTTTCCACCTGGCATTTAAATTCGATTCTGCACCAATAAACATTTCGAATAATGCTGAATTACGGGACGAGTGCTGCGCAGTGTATTCATAAAACTCGTCGGTAATTTGGTTTTGAATTGGAAAAGATTGTGATTGATTGATAGTCGAAACCGATGAGCTACCAATTCCCAATGCAAAAACAGGATTCCATGGTTTTTCTAAGATCACTATACCTGAACAATAGATATTATGAGAAAGAAAAACGCCGGGAAAACCTATAAACGCAATTATTCCCAGCGTCCGAATATTCCCAAGCTTATTGAAGATCCATTTCATTGTATAATCCATATAATTTTTAGTGTATCTGAATTAATTTACCACTGAAAAAGCGGAGAAACCATGAATAAATTTCGATACTATAATTATCCAATTACTTCTTCCCGTAATCTCTTCAGGAAATGAAGTCTATTGAGATAAGTTTCAATTTATCCATAATCGCTCCAGTTATATTCCTGGCTAATTTAATTCCATCATCAACAGGTAATTTAGTGTAATTGTTCAGACTCCTTTATGTCTTCAAGAATAAATAGCAACTTTTCGCTTACTGGAATTTTGCTGTCTTTAAGTGTTTTTAACAAATGTGATTTTGCTTTTTCCGGATTTTTATAAGTTAAATATATGGTTTCTGCAATTTCGGTAAGGAAACAGTCAGGATTTAATTCATTGGCCTTTGTAATTAACTGTTCTGCTTTAATAAAGTCCTCGGTTAATACATAGATGAGAGCCAAGCCTGCCCACGCATCAGCTAATTCATCAACACGCGTGATGGCATTTTGATACGTTTCATGGGCTTTGTCTAAATGGTTATTGAGTAATTGACACCAGGCAAGAGAGATTAATGCATCGTAGAATTCTGGATGAATTTCTGTAGTTTTGATTAATGCCTGTTCTGCCGCTGTCAGGTTACCCTCAATCATATGCGTGGCTCCCAAGGCAAACCACAGGCGGCTGTCTTCAGGATTGATTTCCAGGAGCTGTTCAATTTCATTGATTGATGTATCTTGAGTTTCCAAACGAAGCATTAAAGAGACGATTTGTGCATCATAATTATTCTTATCCAATGCTAACGTGCGATGGCTCGTTTGTGCTGCTAATTCATCTTCATTCAGATCCAGGTAGATAAGCGAGAGCAACCCTAAGGCCTCGGCATCATTTTCATTATTAGCCAAAACATTCTCAGCAAGGCTTGCGGCCTGTTCCAGATCATTTTTTCGATGACAGATTCGAGACATTAATAATTCTGCCTCAGGATGGTGCAGGTTTTCATTTAATATCGGAGCCAGAGTATTCCATGCTTCGTCTAATTCATCGGTTATAAAACAGGTGAATCCTAAATTATAGCGAAGGGCTACTGTATCACTTAAATTTAAAGCCTCCTGAAAATTCAATTTTGCTTCATCGAATAGACCAAGGTTCAGATTGATTAATCCTTGATGCCCTTTACACGCTTCATCATTGATTAATTTGGCTTTGTTCAGATATTGTTGTGCTAATTCCAGGTCTTTTAACTCTACATAGAGATTACTGATTTCAATTAATAACATTAAATTATGTTCGTCTTGCGCAAGATAGGCAAGGAGACGATTTAATTTTTCCTGAATTATTGGATGGCTCATTAGAATCCTTTGATTGTGTGGGTTGGATTAACTATAGGCGCTACTATAAACCATATGAGCAAAAAGACAAATCACCTCGGTACCATTTATTGACGTTATTAACCGTACATTTTTTTAAAGATTTCTTAGCCTTTAGGGATGAGATAAAATTGGATCAATATGACTAATATTTTATATGCAATTAACCTCTTAGGTGTTTAAAATTCTAGGGTTATGTTTTCTAATCACACATCCAATCAGGCATGAAATTACTGGATCCCTCGGACGAGCCGAGGGACGTAGGGAGTTATTTGAGGTAGGGTTGAGTATATATACCCTTAGAGCTGAGGCTATGTACCCTGAGAGTCGAGGATATGTACCCTGAGAGTCGAGGATATGTACCCTGAGAGTCGAGGTTATGTACCCTGAGAGTCGAGGCTATGTACCCTGAGAGTCGAGGATATGTACCCTGAGAGTCGAGGATATGTACCCTGAGAGTCGAGGATATGTACCCTGAGAGTCGAGGATATGTACCCTGA
>JAUXYG010000065.1 GCA_030694525.1 Legionella sp.
GCTTTAATTGCTTGCATGAGAAAATTGCTCATTATTATGAATGCGATGATTAGGAAAAAACAATGTTGGATATTTGAACAGATGCAATTGTCCTGATTTTTAATTCAAGACAGTTGCTACGTCTTTAAGAGAGCGATTCGCCATGAGTGTGACAGTAATGAACCTCGTGAAAGTGATGTAGTGAAAATCTAGGAGCCGCTTGTTTGCATTAGTAAGGAAGTTAATTATTTATAAATTCTTAGCTCACTTCTTAAGTAATTTCTTGCTGCAAATTCTTGCAAGCTACCGTCCTTTGAGTGTCTTCGAAATCAATGGATTCTGATTTCAATGATTACTGTTTTCGTCAATGTAACTAATTTCTGTTAAGAGACCAGCAGTTAGAGGATAAAAAAAGGTGATCACGGTGTTAAAGCCCGAGAACAACGTACCCTAATAGTGTTGTAAGTCTTGTCGAAGGTGTTCTGTGGAATATTACCCAAATCGAACGTTTGACTCCATGCATATTGAGTAGCGTCACCTGACCATTCAGTAGAGCTCCAATATTCCCCGGAAATTCCGCCCACTCCGGCTTCAAATAAATTCGACAACATGTTTTGTACCGCCGGGGAAGCTTGTGTGCCGCAACCAGTACTACTCCCTGTGTCGTCGTATCCTTCCTCACAAATAGCGGGCAAATACCAATCACTCTCCCCATTAATGGTGGCTTTACAGATACCTGCCGCATATTGATTGAGGGGCGTAGGTGCTGATCCGCCTGATGCTCTATTAAAATTATAATAAGATACTATATTTGAGGTATTGCAAGCTCCATCGCTTTTGCCATCACAAGCAACGTAAGCGGGAGTCCCGGGTGGATAAGAAGGCGATGTCGGTGACGGGGAAAGGAGGGTTGATAGTTCGTCTATTGCTAAAATGGCAACATAACTTACCGAACTACTGCCATTCGAACTCCAAATGACACCAACTGATTGGTCCGTTAAAGCCGCGACTTTGCCCCCAATACTGCCTGTATCTGGGGTATTATCATCTACAGCATAAATATAACCACCTTGATAGACACTACCATAGGTTAATATATTAAGAGTTGGTGTTAACGTATTGGTATTTGAACCTGAAATACTTAACGTAATGGGTGTTGGGGCAGTATCCCCCGATGCTGCACTCGGTGTGCCACCGGGTGTAATTGTTAACACACAAGTATCAGACACCGCTATCGTGCCACAACTTGCTGGACTAATCGTTGTGCCACTAGGGAGTGCCGGTGAAGGGGAGTACGTCACATTTGTTGCAGGACTAGCCCCTACATTGGTAATGGTAATCAGTCTTGGCGTGCCAGTAAGGGCGGCATTTAATCCGGTGTTATTCACCGACAATCCGAGTGTGGAAACACTGGTTGAAAGTGGGGTGGCATTTGCTACGCATGCCACTGCCACATTCGTGACATTTGCATTATCAACCGTGCCTGAGCTATTCGTGACGGTACACGTTTGGCCTGTGGGTTGGGTAAATACCGTTACCGCATAGGCGCTACTCTCTGTAAGTGCAGTTGAAAAGGTAAATGCCCCATCACTACTCACCGTCTCATTATCGGTGCCATTATTTTGTAACACAACGCTGTCTGTAAGACCCGAAACTGTACCACCTATCGTGTACTCATTTGCCCCCACGTTAATGTTTAAAACATCCGATGGACCAGGCTGGTAGCATTGCATGGTAGAACCTTGTTCACAAACGACTGGACCACCCGTAATTGAATGCGTCAATTGACTGCCTTGAATTTGTAACGACAAGGTACAAGAGGACCCTTTGGAGGGTAAAGTAAAGGGGTTGCTACAAATCCCCACTCCGGTCACCGTTTGTTGGATACCTGCTATGGGCGTCATCACCAAATTATGTGACTTTGACGATTGATTTGTCACCAGATATTGTACTGTGGCCGTACTATTACGTTGAACGGATAGGGATGTAGCGGTTAGTGGTGTGAATGTCCAAACAGGACTACCTGCGTGAAGGAGTGCGCTGAGCGAGAGTAATAGTGAGCCGAATAGAGTGGATAACGTTTTACGATAGAGAACAATCATTGCCATATCCTTATGAAAACCCGTTTGGATCTAAATGAGATAAACAAGCCGTAGGCTACGTTCTACTCATAATTAACAGATACCCATCACACATATCCAATAGTTGCAGAATATGCCAATAAACCATATGAATTTACGTTATCATGATTCATTGGAATTTAACACACGATGTGTGATAAATGGATTGACTATAGTGTTTAAGGTTTGTATTCGAGCATTCATTAAAATGAAACCCGTGTTATGTGAATTAGTTTTGATTTGAAATGTAAAAGTTTTGGTTTTGATAAAAGTGCGAACTTTGCTTAGGTTGGGTCAAAATGACCCAACCTAGATAAGAAAGAAAAGGGGGCGAGGTATTTGGTAGCATCGATTTTGGGGTGTATTTAATTGGCTACGACTAAGATTGTAACTAATAGAGTTAGTTTTCTGATATTTAATATAATTTAATTTAATCTAAGTTATCAATTAAGCCACATCAGTTGGTGATTAGCTTCTACTAATACTTTATAGCCTTGCTCGAGATTGCCTATTACTCCATATTTACTACCCCAATAGGGAGGGCGTCTTTTAAAATCATCTATAGTATTAATCTGCCCGATCACTGATTCATTAAGTATTTCGATTACTTGATTGGCGGGCGTGGACATGCCACTAGAGTCCATCATTTGTCTTGTAGCTATCTCAACATGCCCTAACCATCCCATACCAGGATAATTTAAATCCCTACTCATGATGTCAGAAGGGAAGATTTTCTTAGCATGTGATGCCGGGGTTATAGCGACCAATGTAATTCTTAATCCTAACGCGAGTATCTTTTTATTTCTCATTTACAGCTCCATGTTTTGTTGAACTTATTGTTGTGCACCGCTTGTCTTTTCAGATTGAAACGTTCTAATTATTTTGTAACCAATAGTGAATAAACAATGAAGTATTAGTAATGAACAGGTGGTTAAATAGAAAGTTTCAATATTTCCCACTGGTGAAATGAATACATATGAAGGAAAAAGTCGCCCCATTGGGAGTAATACCATGATTATAAGCGAAAAAATTATTGTATAGGCTTTATGATTTTTTATTAAAAGAGCTATTGCTGAGAAACATATAGAAAATAATACACCGTATATAGTGATGAAATAAATAATCAGCGACCACCAGCCTCTTACATCGCTATTATTATATGAAAATATTAATGAGAGGAGGCTACCGAACAAGAAACCAAAGCTTAATATAAATAAATCTCTTGTAAATAATTTAGACTTTTTAAGCTTGCGCTCAGGTTGGATGATCAGCGGAGCCAATTTTTCACAACAGTAAACTGCAATAATAATTAGAGGAAGTGTTTGAAAAAAGTCTGCAAAGGAAATATTCGCTGTATGGTAGTGCATCGCAAATACCGCACAAACAAAAGCAACAAGAAGCGACCAAGAATATTTGTTTAAATTTTTGAGCTTATTTTTTTGAGTTGTGGTCATGTATTAATCCGTCAACTATGACTCACTTTCCGACAAGTGTACCCAGAAAGGTTGAGAACAAATTTTGATTTTACCAAAACCCTTACTGGGCTTGGCTCCCCTCAGTAAGTATATTCCGAATTCAGAGGCGAGAGGAAGTGGTTAATTTTGATGAAAACTTTGCAGCATTGAGTATAGCTGTTTGAAAATCAGAAACAAAAAAATAGTAATTTATTTTAAATATAATTCATTTATTATTGTAATTCGATAATTAATGAATTATATTTCTTTCCCTGCTAATGTGGGTTGTGTCAAATTAACGCTGCCACGAAATCTATAAGTTTTTAGTGAGAGAGAAATGAATAAAATCAAAAAAACGAGTTTATTTTTTAGAGTGCTATTTCAAATTCTATTTGTTGTTTTACCTGTATTGCTAATTGTGGCTTGGGTAAAATCAGCTGGCACATTTGAAATGGTTGAGGGCGTGATTAATCTCAATTATGTCCCTGCCGCTTATGCTGGCAATATTTTACATCCACTTAGTTTCTCAGAAAAAATGCTTGCGTTGGGGGCTGGCTGTCTTCCTCTGTTAGTTCAACTGTATATTTTATTTTCAATTATTCAATTATTTAAATTATATGAGCAAGGAGTGATTTTTTCGATCGATAATGTTCGACATATTCGAAGCATCGGATATGCCCTTATCGTCACCCAAATTATGAATGTTCTATACCAAGGATTAATGGGTTTTATACTAACCTGGCATAATCCGCCGGGGCATCGTTTTTCTTCAATAACACTTGATCACACCAATATAGGCGTTATTCTAGTCGCACTGATGGTTATCCTTATTTCCTGGATCATGCTAGAGGGGTGCAAGATTCGTGAAGAACAACAGCTGACTGTATAAGGAATAACTATGACCATTATCGTGAATTTAGATGTTATGTTGGCTAAAAGAAAGATACGTTCAAAAGAACTTGCTGAGGCAATAGGTATAACAGAGCAGAACTTGTCCATATTAAAAACAGGCAAAGCTAAAGCATTTCGTTTATCGACACTGGATGCCATTTGCCACTATTTACAGTGTCAACCAGCGGATATTTTAGAATATCAAGATGAAAAGAATGGGTATTAAATAATAAATTTTTACGGAAAATCAAAATGAAAAAATATGTTGTAGGTTTGTGTTTATTCATGTCTATGCTGCCGATATCAAGTTTTGCTTCTGATAACGAAGAGATCATTGAACAAGGGGCAACCAGTTACTATTTATCACAAATACCTTCAAAAGAGCTCAAGGATTTTGATCCCTTGTCTAAGATTCTGCATGAAAATTTAATAGAGGGCTACACCCGTGCAGCTACTAAATGCTATTTTAAGCAATTAGATCCAAAAGTTCGCTGCCCTGACTATATGATTGGACATGCAACGATGAAAACAGGAACTCCTCGTACTAAAATTTGTACTGCGGCTAAAAGAGCAGCAATTTCGCCAAGAGGTTGTCAAAGAAAACATTATACTCCCTGCACTTATGACAACATTTAAAATTTCAAAATTTGTTGCAAGATACGATCTTGAACCCATTTATTCTGTCGATGGCTCGGAAAAGCTGCACTACGTGATTGATATTTATCAGCGTGATAATTGCTTTTTTCCTATCATTAGAAGAAGAGACTATTTTTGTATTTATCCCACAAATATCAACGAGCTTTGTGAAGAGGAGTTATTAATATATGACATTACTGAAGAATGGGAAGCCATTGAGGGGGTGACTGAGGAAGAGGTATTACAAAAAGTAATGTCAAAGCTTGAGCAATTATTTAATTGAGGTTAGCTAGTATGAGATTGTTCCATGTTTTATTTGAAAAGAAAACTTAAAAAGAGCTTGACCTTGCCGTTGCGTCAACCTTTATCGTGTACTTTGTCTGTTAGAGAAGTGCAATAATGAGGTACACGATAAATCAATTAGCAAAATTTTCAGGTGTCAGCACACGCACACTGCGATTTTATGACGAGAATCAGTATCTTTATTATAAAGAAGAGCAGTTACTCATGCTTTAACAAATTCTATTTTTTCGTGAGATTGGATTTCCTCTAAATGACATTAACTTTTTCTCCCAATAAGTAAGCTATATTAACTCTAAAAGCTACCTCTATTCGCTCAATTGGATCTAATATCAACAGACGTAGTTTTTTATCAAAGACATATAAAGCAACAGTGTCTAGAAAGCGAGCGCCTGGCATAAACTAATCTGACCGTCGTGGCCTTAAGGATTTTGTTTGTTGCTCTGCTAAAGAAATTATTTTGCGGCAAGGATCCCAATAGCCACTTAAACGATAATTGCCCAAGCGACGTAAGTACTCTAGTGCTGTAATATCATTGGTTACTTCCAAACCACGCGACTTCAACAGTTCAAGCTGTTGTTCAAAAGTAAGATAGGGCTTATTATAACGCGACATTTCGATTTTATTAAAAGGAAAACCCACCCGTGCATTTTGCAATGTAGAGGCGTGGGCCGTGTTATTTAAAGTATAACATCATTGTTGGTAATTGTGGCAACAAGTGAGAAAGTTTACTTCAATGGTGATTATAAAAAATGATTTAGTTTAAGCCATGTCAGGAAGTCGATTACGAATTCCTTACTGAAGTCCGCCGTTAAATCCTGAAAGATACAAACCTCGTTCATCAGCGAATAATCTGACAAATCATTATAAGCTAATGTGCAATCATGAATGAGGTGTTGAGTAAATTTTTTTTGGTTTTTAGCATTAACATCTTTTGGTTTAGCTTCCTGAATTTGTTCCACTTGTTGGCTTGCCATGAGAATATCCTATTCTTTATTTGATTAAAGACAATTATCAAGCAATTATACAGCTATAAATAGATTTGACTTAACATTCCATCGCACATTAATTGACGTTTTATTACAAAAGGTACTATAATTGACTCACAATACAGGTCTTTATTTAGGTCATTATAATGCAAACTTTATATGCAACACAAGTCGCTAGCATTAGCGAATTAAAAAAAAACCCAACGAAGCTCATTAACGATGCTCATGGAATGCCCGTGGTTATTCTTAACCACAATGTAGCTGCTGCTTATTTAATCCCAGTCGAAACTTTTGAAAAACTGATGGATGCTGTTGATGATAACGATTTAAAGAATATTGTAGAACAACGTCTTTCAGCACCATTTACATCAGTTAAGGTTGAACTTGATGATTTATGAGTTACATTTTCATCCCCTTGCGTTGAAAGAATGGAAGAAACTATCGGAGGAGTTACAGGAGCAGTTTAAAAAACTATTAAAACGGCGACTGGAAAATCCGCATGTTATTTCTGCAAAACTTAGTGGCCAGATTAAAGATTGCTATAAGATCAAATTGCATCAGGCGGGTTACAGACTGGTCTACCAAGTTAACGATAATAAAATGATTCTCTTGGTTGTTGCTGTGGGGAAGCGAAACAAAAATAAAGTCTATGAATCAGCCGAAGATAGACAAGAACCCTAATGAATAAATTAGGTTATGATGTGTATGCCCCTTTGATTCTCAAAAAAAATATTTATCCTGCTGCGAACCGTCCATCACGGGTATGCAAGCCCAGAAACACCAGAAGCGCTACAGAGCAACTCAAAAGACCAGTTAATGATCTGGATTTTGAAGAACAGCTTGGTTGAGCGTGAACATCTGTTACGTGACAATCGAAAAATGGAATGAAGACTGA
>JAUXYG010000103.1 GCA_030694525.1 Legionella sp.
ATTAGCTTATGAAAATCCATTTGGCGCTTTATTAAATGAGACATTAACACCAGAGAACAATGATATTTCAACAAACGTGGGTGCTCCCAATACAATATCTCATATCTTGCAAAATGATGCGAGGATGTCACCACTACCCCAGGAATATTCTAGAATTCGCTTTTATTCCTCATCAGCAAAGGTGCAAGAGGAAGCATCAAAAGATAAGGGTCCCCAATTTAATAATAACTTGTAACATGTATCTTTGCTGCACTTAAAGTGCAGCAAATCTAACCTTATCAATTGCTTTACTAATTATTTAAATTATAAATGGTTTGGCAATGAAGCAGTCAACCTCAATACCGCCTATTTCTACTTAAAACCAATCGAAATATTGTTCACTTCCCAGAAGAAAGAGAATTTTTTTTCTTTCTTAAATAGACTGTAAGAGGTTTTTCATAAAATTTATAAGTAATAATTGAAATTATTATTAAAGAAATACAAATAATCATGACCTTGATTAGGGTTATAGAAATAAGTTTCATTCTAACCAATAATGCAATATATAATAATATGGGAAAATGCAGAAGATATAAAGAATAACTACTATTCCCCAGCAGAACCAGTAATTTTGAACGCATCCAGACAGGATTTTCTAGTAACAAGTACATTAACAAAAGCTGAAGATAAAGAGGAACAGCAAAAAATAGATATTGAGGTATCAAAATAAATATTAATAGTTCAATGCTCACCCCGATCAAGAGCAGATAAAAAAATATTTTTAAATTTGTAATATACCTACATAACTCATAACTGATGATTCCTAATATAAATTCCACCAGGCGAATTAAAGGATTCATGTAAATAAATGACATTACTGGGTGATCGTATAAATGCTCATACGTTGAAATCAAGTATCCTAAACTCATAGATATAATAATTAAAAAAATAAACAATGTTTTTAAATATATATTTTTTAATTCGTTTACCAACGGAATAATAAATGGAAAAAATAAATAAAAGCAAAGCTCTGTACTTATTGACCATCCTGGCCCATTCCATCCATATTGTGCCTGATTAAACCCTGCGGTCATTGATTGAAGACCTAAAAATTGCAGACCAAAATTTGCCCAGGTACAATTTTTTAAATAAACCAACTGAAATCCAGTCAAGGATTTTATCGGAATGTATTCCGGTTTAATCATTTCCACCATTTTGATGGGAAGTAAAATAAACAAAGGCAAGATATATAAAGGGTAAATTCTAGTTATTCTTTTAATATAAAAATTATATTTGCTCTCCTTAAGCAGAAAATTTTCATTTTTATAAACATGAGTCAATATCATTCCAGAAAGCATAAAAAAACCGGTAACACCGTATTGAGCTAAAGCTGAAGGTAAAAACTTATATTGCGGAAAAATTAAATTGATATGAACCAACACAACTATAAATGCAAAAAAAAACCTGATTGAAGTTAATGATTCAATTTTTTCCGTTAATTTTTTCTGACTCATTGAGTTTAACCTATTACTTAATTAATTAATTCGCCTGTTAATCACATATCGAATAACCCATGAATGTTAATTGAATTGTTTTACACTCTTTGAGGAGTGAGACGTTTATTTCTTTCTTAAATACATCGTAAGTGGTTTTTCATAAAATTTATAAGTAATAATTGAAATTATTATTAAAGAAATACAAATAATCAGGACCTTGATTAGGGTTATAGTAATAAACTTCATCTGTACCATTAACGCTATGTAAATTAATATAGGGAAATGCAAAAGATATAAAGAATAACTACTGTTGCCCAGTAAAACCAGTAATTTGGAACGCATCCAAACAGGATTGGATATTAACAAGTACATAAGTAAAATTAGAAGATAGAGAGGTACGGCAAAAAACAGATATTGAGGAATCAAAATAAAAATTAATAATTCAGTAATAATACTTACCAAGAGCAGATGAAGAAATATTTTCAAATTTTTAATATTCGTACATAACTCATAGCTGATAATTCCTAAAGTAAATTCGACCAATCGAATTAAAGGATTCATGTAAATAAATGAAACAAGTGCGGAATCATACACATGGGTATAAGTTGATATCAAATATCCTAAACTCATAGATATAGTAATTAAAAAAATAAACAATGTTTTTAAATACATATCCTTTAATTTTTTTACCAATGGAATAATAAATGGGAACAATAAATAAAAGCAAAGTTCTGTACTGATTGACCATCCTGGCATATTCCATCCGTATTGTGCTTGAGACAGACCTGCAGTGAGAGATTGAAGACCTAAAAACTGCAGACCAAAATTTGTCCAGGTACAATTGTTCAAATATACCAACTGGAATGCATTCAAAGATTTTATCGGGATGTATTCTGGTTTAATCATTTCCACCATCTTGATTGGAACTAAAATGATTAAAGGTAAGATATATAAAGGGTAAATTCTTGTAATTCTTTTAATATAAAAATGATACTTATTCCCTTTAAGCAGAAAATCTTCATTTTTATAAACATGAGTCAGTATCATTCCAGAAAGCATAAAAAAACCGGTAACACCGTATTGAGCTAAAGCTGAAGGTAAAAACTTATATTGCGGGAAGAATAAATTGATATGAACCAAGACTACTAAAAGTGCAAAAAAAAATCTGATTGAGGTTAAAGATTCTATTTTTGCCGAAAATTTTTGTTGACTCATTAAACTTAGCCTATTTTGAAATAATATATAAAATTTTTTATTTTTAATTGTTTACATTACCTCAATATATATACAGGGACAATCTATTAAGAGAAGATTCTCATGTTACAAAGCGTTTTATATTATCCCAACGTTTTGCTTATTAGATTTGTCTCTGAATTGAAAAAATAAATACAAACGAACAAATTAATCAGACATTAATTAT
The DNA here is from genome assembly GCA_030694525.1 of Legionella sp. Classification (GTDB taxonomy): domain Bacteria; phylum Pseudomonadota; class Gammaproteobacteria; order Legionellales; family Legionellaceae; genus Legionella. Next base: position 2,896 of record JAUXYG010000103.1, read on the forward strand.
TCAGTTAAGTTCACTATAATTTTGAATAAGTAATTAGATATACAGAGATAAAACAGGTAATTATGGTTAATAAAAGTACTTTTCTGGTGCGATCTCACTTTTTAAACTTTCATAACATTTACATCATAGTGCACGAATTTTTCTCATTACTGGATTTGATTAATTGTCGCAATGTTGCTGATTTCTGTTCGACATGCATGGAAAAATACGGGGTAGTTTTATATTCCAATTTCAATAAGGGCCCCCCGAATTCAACAGCATATTCAAAACCCAGCCGACAGGCAGGATCTGAATCAAGCGGAAAAAAAACAACTTGAACATAACGAAACGTTACATCCCGCCTTAACTGCTCTCGCATTTCTGAAATATAATACAAATGCTGGCAAAATGCCTGCGCATAACATGCGGGTAAAAAACGCTGGATATAGCCAATGACCTTGCGCCAGAATAGTTTTCCTCCAGGAGTAAGCTTACTGTTTTCATTGAAAAATTCGTTATATAATTCTAATGCTTCAATCAGCAAATGCGCATTAAAATGTTTTCCTGTTTTTATAATCCCTTTTTCTTTATATTCGTGATCTAAATAATTTCTAAATTTTTGCAGTGAATTTTTGCAACCAGTGTTCTTGCCTGAGGTTTTTATAGCAATAAAAATCTGATTAAGCGCCTCCGAATCTCTTTTCACTCTTACTTTTTCTCTTTTTTTCCAACCTTTGGGAAATTGCTGATTAATTTGCGACGTTATGTGTTCTTCACCATTTGGTAATTTCTTCATATAACGCTGAATCATTTCAGCCATTCCTTCTGAGTAATCATGACCACTGATGGATTTAATTTGTTTGAGCTGCTTTTTAAAAAGAAATATGCCATTAAATTGTGGGGTCATCTTGCTATCAAATTTTTTTAAAGCTTGTGGAGTAAGTGTCACATGATTAATTTCATTGTTTATTTTATCAAAATAATACAATTTATGGCCGCATCGTACATAAGAAGCAACATTTATTTCATGCAATTTGCTTATGAATTCCAGGGTGGTATTTTCTGGTTCTTCTGGCCGTTGAATGTATCTCAGATTACATTTACTTTCATAACTTACATCTTCGGCACCCAGGGCGATCTGGAGCGCAGTCCCTTGGATGGTACGGTCAGAATAGTCTCTGACCGTACCTACTTCTAACAATAATCCCGGATCTGCCTTTATTATATTTTCGGCTTGAAAAAACTCACCTCGCACCACATGATACAACAACTGTTTTGTCAGTTTATTCGTTGTATGAAGGTGTGGTTGCTTTAAACTGTTAGAAACTCTATACATTTGGCCTTGAGCATAAAAAAAACCTAATCTAAAAAATCGCCTACATACAGTATCGAATCGACTTTTATCTGAATTATTGAGCTCGTCTTCTATCTTTAGACATAATTCATCAGGTAATTTATCAAAAAAATTCAGGGTATCTGGCATTCTTTTACACCTTATCCATCTGGACCATTATAATAAACTGAATTTATAAAATGTTTAAAGCACAAAGGAAACAGATAATCCCCTACTCGACAAGAATTATTATTGAATTGAATTGCAATTAATCAGGTGTGTTTAAAACACCTTAAAATTCTACCTCACCCCCTACGAGCCACGGCTTGTCCGAAGCATCCAGTGCAGGGTCAAATTAAAATCACAAGTGTAATAAAATTGATTGATCCAGCTGTAAATGCTTTGGTTTTTCAATTGCCTGGGGGGAATTACATAATGCAAAGGCTGCTCCATAGAGATTAAACATTAAATTTGATTAGAAAATGAATCATTGGGGGGATGATTTATATACTACAATCTACTTTTAACTGAGCATCCTTCTGGATGCCTCGGTCAAGCCGAGGCACGTAGGCGATTGGAGCAATGGAACAAAACGGCGTAATACCTGAGGTTAAATGGAGGAGTCCTTTTTAGAATAATTATACAAAAAAAATGCTCTTTACTAAGCATACCCTGGATGCCTTGGTCAAGCCGAGGCACTTAAAAGATTGGGGGGAATTAGTTAAACAGCTTAAGGCCTCATGCTAATTCATTGAAAAAGATTCATCTTCAGATTCAGTAAAGCAGTTTTCCAAGCATTGCTTAAATAAAATCCGATCTGAACTGCAAAGTTGTTCCGAAATGTCATTAAAATCAACATCTTCGTTCCGGGCATACATCAATATAAGCTCAGGTACATGTGGCGCTTCAAACAGGACGAGCTCCGCCAAATCATCGGTAGTTAAGCAATGAATATGATTTTCATCCTCATTTAATAATTGCAATAATTCTTTAAGTGAATAATCTTCACTAAGTGGTTTATCCAAATTGTCAAATTCAAGCAACTTGGCCAGATCCCCTGTATTGGACTCACGTATTTCATCAAGGGTAATAAGATTATATTCCAAAAGTTGAAGAAGATTCTCATTAGCAAGTAAATTCATTTTATTTTCTGAAAAGCCACAAATTTTGTCAAAATTGTTTGCATCGTCAGCAATAGTTGAAATAATTGGATTCTGACAAATTATAGCCAGACGTTTTTTATCCAACTTCATTAATTCACCTAATGAAATTTCTTCATCCGCAATAAGATCCAAGAGCAGTACATCATTTATTAAATCCAGTTTCTCAATCGGAATGCATTTAAAGTCAGACAAGGAATAACCATTTTTCAACAAAATTTTAAAATGACGCTGTACAAAACGAAGTTTTTCACTCTCCTGATCAAATTGTTCGCGTTTTATCAGCTTTAATTGAGAGCCTTTATTACTAGCAATAGTTTGATAAAGTGTACGCTCTGCTTTAATAATACCCCCTAATCTTTTACTCGCTGTACTCGGCGTTTCAGGCAAATTCAAACTAAAAAAGCCATTCTCATCTCTATAGATTAAAACCTGATTATTTGTTCTTGCCAATCGTTCCGCTTTAGCGACCAGTCGTACTTCATTATATGCAGAAAGATAATCACCTAAAGATTTGATAACGTTCTTTCGCTCTATCGAATGAGGAGCAAATTCTTCAAACACTTTTTGTAATGCCTGATACATTGATTCATCGATGCCATATTTATGGTGAAAAATAGTTTTGTACTTTCCTTGAAACGAAGGATACTTCGCTTTGAAATGATAAACTACATGCTCTGCTGGCATATAGCCCATAAAAGAGGTTTCACGTTCGGCAACTATAACATTAGCGAGGTTAACCTTACCCTGTTTAAAGAGAGAGGTTAAGTGTGATGGTTTATGTTCCTCATAATCAGTGAGGGGATGCAGACTTAAATACACTTTGCCTGAGTAAGGCCTTTCGGCTTTTAAATTGGAACGCCAGCGTGGACGCAAACGCTCCTCTTTATGATTTTTATATAATTTAACCCCAAATGCATATTTTAACGCATGATTAGGGACATCACTGGTTGA
>JAUXYG010000069.1 GCA_030694525.1 Legionella sp.
GGCTGATATACAACTGATTGACAATAAAAATATTGACCCGGATGGATGGGGTTGATTGTTGCATTTGAGCATAGATTCTGGATACCGCGAATAAATCGCGGTACGTAGGGGCACTCCCCTACGTCCCTCGGCTTGACCGAGGGATCCAGAATATAATTTAATTTTGATAATTAAGAGAGGAAATGTCACAATCTATTGTGTTATCTTGATCCGTACTAACTTGCTTTTTATTAAAAAAAGATAATATAGTCGAGCTGCTATGGCTAAGGCCTTTGGCAGCCTCTATCATATTTTCTTTAGTATTTTTAATTTTTTTCTGTTTCTCTAAATTTATTACTCCAGTTAAAGAAAAATATATGCATGAAGTTGCAATGGTAATGACGAGCATGGCCAGGGCGATAGGCGGGATAAAGGTTAACGCGGCCATAGATAGATGAATTAAAGGAGACGTAACTATAAAAGAGCCAATAATCATATAAGACCATAAATTTGAGCTCTGCGTTGCTTTTAATTGCGCTATATGATTAAGCAGTTGACTATCTTTAAGCTGCTGATTTCTATTAATTTTTTCATGATTATTTTCGATCACATTAAGTAAAGAGCTGAGCAGATGAGTCGTTTTCTTGAGCTCCTCCACGGAAAAATAAGTAGCAGAGTAATATAAATTTTTTAAGAAACTGTTTTTTTCGACATTTTGAAAAAGAAACAAGGCGTTTGCTAGCAACGATATTATATTATCTTTGACGCTTCCCTTTGCCGGGCCAAGCATAAAAATAAATTTTGTATAAACGTCAATAAATTCCTCATACTCAGGAAGACCGTTTAGATGTATAAATTTGAACTGTGCATTATGAGCCAAGACATATAAGGCTGGAGCATATTCCCGTTCCTTAACCGATAAAGATTGTGCAAGATTTTGATTCAATTTAGTACATAAATCGAACATTTTTTTAGTCTGAAATTCTTCATTAGTGTTTGATAACGAAGAAATATAATCTAGCCGAATAATTCCTGTCCCATCTATTACTTTTTCCTCATTGATAAAAGATAGTGTTATCTTTAAAGGTATTTCACGAGTATTCTCGCTTAGATAGGTGATTAAATCATCCATATAATCGTCAGAGTCTGATTTTATCTCAACCGTAAAATTATCAGTTGGATAGAGATGAGCGAGTAAATGAATTTGGCGTCGTAGAGAGCTCAGTGCTGCTTCTTTGTTCTTGAGATCTACTTTATAATCAAAGTTTTTTAATTTATTAACTTCGCGGGTAAGTGATATGTTTTTATTGTGAATTATAATGTACATCCGTGCATCCTTAAGAATTAAAAATATTACAACCTCCCAATTGTAACATTAAAGGTTCATTTGCATAAATTAAATGTTACATGTATGCAGGTCTGCTCCGAATAACGCTTTATTCATATCAACCTGACAGGCCTCTTTAAACATTTTTGCAACGGATAGAGAGTCCATTTTACCTAGCTTTCTCAATAACTGCCACGCCGGCTCTTCTGATAGTGCTAAAACGTTATCACTCAACAGCTCCTCTTTTCGAATCATTGAATTGACTACACTAACACATAGCCTAATGCAGATTAAATCAAACAATATTTCAATTTCGTCAGCATGCAATGCATAGACAGCATGATAACTTTTGATGATAGCTGTGGCCGCAAGCAAGGGTTGGTTTTTGCCCATAATGGCATATGTTACAGCAATGGCAAGCTCACAAATCGTAGCACTCTCAACCATGTCACCGAAATCGATAAATCCTGTAATCTGTGGTTTGCCAAAAATAGTAGTAGTAACCAGCACATTCCACGGGTTTGCATCATTATGAATGATACTTGTCCGCATTGCTGACAATTTTGGGATTACATCAGTTTTAAAGCGTTTAAAAATTGTTTCAACCTGTAGTCTATCTTCTTTACTTTTAATTGCTGATAGGTGCTCTTCTATCGATCCTGCGTGAAGCAAGTCCCATCTAAAAAAGCGTTTCGCGGCAGGATGATGAAATTGATCAAAAGCCAAACTGAGCTGACCTAATTGGTTACCCAGACTTTTTAACAAATCAAAAGAAAAATTCATATTTGCTAATAATGTACCCTGCACGTAGGTTAATAATCTGGCATAGCGTGACTGATCGTCATTGAGGATTGCAATATACTCCCCAGACAGTGTTTGTTTAAGCTTGGGAAAATCAAAAGTCCTGGGAGCAGATTTTAGCCATTGTAACCCTGCATTTTGCATTTCAATAACTGATTGTTCTTCATCTGCATTAGCAACTTTCAGGATAAATTGTTGTCCATCCTCGCATTTGATATGAAAATTTAAGTCATATCCTCCTGGAAGTATTGTGGCCAAGCCTTTAATTCCGAAAAACTGCTTTACTATTATCTCAGCATCTTTGACTGAATAGAGCTTTCCCATAAACCTCTCCATTTTCTGAAATCTCGCATCATTATAATAGTTCAAGCAGTTTTAAATAAAGAGATTCAGGATGTTCTCTATTTCTCATTGATTCATTGAGAGAAATGAACATTTTCCTTTCAGGAATTGGTAAAAAACCATGCACGAAACCTGCGACCAATTTTTCTACTGTACACTTTTAGTAATGCCATAATTATAGTGGCACGAAAATGAACAAAGAAACCAGGAATCGCTTCAACCAAACAGGCAAGACCCACACCAGGCTTTAATTGGGTTTTAGCAATGAAAAATTGAATGTCCGGATTGGATGATTTGAGTAATTGGTGATATAAAACCGGATCTATATACACACAACTCTGCGATTCGACCAAATACTTATCGTTCTCATCTAAAGCAGAGTATTTGAATTTTTTTAACAAAAAATTCAAATACTCCTTTTTTTCTTCATTGAAAGACTGACTATGACTGGGTCGTAAATAACTGCCAAAAAATCGACATGCATTAGCATAAGCTACTGGCCCGGTGATATTTTCAAAAATTTCAATAATCATGCCTTTGTAAGTTTTGGATAAATAATTTCCTGCATGCCGATAAGCCCTGGCAATAATCCCGCTTCGTTGAAAATCAGGCAACATGCCCATATACAACTTCAATACCAAACGATTTTTATTTTGATACATCAACTCGTAAACACTAATTAAATAAAATCCCTGTACTTCCTGTGACTCATTGCGTACCAAATAAAAAATGGCATCTTTTAATTCAGGATCCAAAAATAAGTGCAGCCATTGCTCATAATTTCTGCCAATGAATAAATTGCGGTAAACTGTAAAGGATTCGGACGCGAGCTGTTCTATTTTTTTTCTGGTTAACTGCTTGATAAAATGATGTTCAAGAGTACTAAGAGTTACTTTTCTTTCCCCGGGAGGCTCTGCATTTAGAAATTGACTCACCTTGCTTGAATCACTTAATAAGTCAACTTCTTCATCAGGTTTTATATCCGTTGGTAATGAAACATTCCAATAAAAATTTTTAAGTACGACCGCATACATTCCTGCATTTTTGGCCGCCTGCACCCCCCTTGGGGAGTCTTCAAAAACAATACAGTGTTCCGGCGTCGTGCCAAGGGTATTCGCAGCAGCCAGATACATACCAGGATCGGGTTTAACTCTACCCTTGCAGTCTTCCGGGGTAATAAGTAAAACCCCGCAATCATTGATGTCTCCATTCAACTGAGTGAAAACATTAATTTTATGCAGTAATAATTGAGCTATATTTCGGGGACTATTGGTCACTATTGCTACTTGCTGCCGTTCCTTGATAAGCGTTTTTAACAAATCAATTGAATCAGGAATTAAAATTGTTTTGGAATGGATTAATTCATCTTTAATATTGCTCTGAAAAAATTCATTCATCTCCTTCTGATAAGGTTTAAACACCTCATAGTGATCATATAAGATGTTCTGCGCTTCGTTTAAAGGTTTATCACCCACGAGTTGAGCGAGTTCATAGGCGGTGGGCAACGGTAAACCTTTTAATTGATATTTCTTTTTGATCATCAGCATGGTATGAAGCAACACTTTCAGATAAGCGTCATAGGTATGAAACAATATGCCTTCAAGATCAAATAAATACGCGGTCATTTTCGGATCCCATCCAATTGATAATTGTGTAATACAGAAAGCATCAATTTGATAACCTCTCGATTTTGTTCAGGACGTCCCAAAGTAATTCGCACACAATCTTTTAATAAACCCGAACGTAAATAGGAAAGTAGGTAACCCCCGTCATCGAACGTTTTTTTAATGGGTTCATATAAATCCGGAGCATGTCTTAGTAATATAAAATTGGTATCTGATTGAAATGCTTTAATAGGACTGGTTGAATTAAATAATTCGTAAAAATCAAGTTTTTCTTTAATAAACAGCTGATTTATAGCATCAAAATAGTCAATGTCTTCCAATGCAGCAATACACAAAGCAACCCCAAAGGATGAGTAGCCCAAATAGCGTTTCATATAATTTTTTAATTCATAAAAATAATCGCTGGATATCGCATAACCCATTCTCACACCAGCTAAGCCAAAAAATTTCGAAAAAGAACGAATAAACAGGACATTTGGATGGCGCTCCATTAGATCTTTGTAATTATAGGAGCTCGTCGAATTAAAACCCCAATAAGCCTCATCGACTATGACCACTGAATTTTTGCATAACGTAAGTATTTCCTCCAATACTTCTGCATCAATAGAATGTCCCGTTGGATTATTCGGCGAAGCTAATAACACGACAGTTGGATTGTATTGCCGATAAGCTTCTCTAAACGAATCCAGGTCCAGACTAAAATAATTATCATGCTCTGTTGTTTTAAAATGACAAACATGTCCTTTTATTTCGGTAACTAACTCATCGTAGTACCACCAGGAGCATTCTGGTGTGAGCAGGTATTCATTTCTCTGTAAATATTTATGAATACAGGTTTTTAATAAATCTTCTGATCCGTTTCCTAATAAAAGGTTATGAGCTGGCAAATCCAAGAAGGTTGATAATTTATCCAATAGCATTTCCGGTGTATATAAGGGGTTCGCTTGGGGGTAATGGGTCAGCAATTGGGGGGTGAGATTATCGATAATACTTTTACAACGGGGGGAAAGGTCATACTGGCTTTCATTGCGGTTTAAATAAGTGATTTGATCTAAAACCATCATATATTCCTACACAAAAACATATTGATCAATTATAGAACAATTTTTTAATTTTATCTAAACCCATTTTTATCAACCAAATGAGTTAATTCCCAATCGAACTCCGCCTGGAGATGTTGAAAACTATGGTTTGATTTATTAGGAATATGTGACATGGCATGCTCAGCTAATGCTAAAATAGATAAGGATGGATTAACTCCCAGATTTATCGGAATTACTGAAGCATCACAAATGTAAAAGTTATGATAACCGAATACCTCCTGTTTCCGATTAACAACCCCCTCTTCAGAGGATTTTGCAATGACACATCCTCCAATAATGTGGGATGTGGTGGGAATATTCAGAAATATCTCAGGTACAGAATTCAACGGAATACCATCGATTTCTTTGGCTAATTGACGAGCAAACTGATTGGCTAGCGGAATAAACGCAGGAACCTTGGTCTCCTTCTCTGTATATGAAATCAGTACTTTTCTAAAGGGCCAAAACCATCGGCGCGCCCACGTGATTGAAATGCTGCTTTCAAGGCTTTGCATGACCACTAATAACATGGTCTCCTTGGCAAAACCCTTAGGTTTTAAAGTGCGAATAAAATCAGCTGGGGAAGTAATGATTCGACCTAATAAACGAAAAATTCTGCCAAAACGTGTTTCGCCATCCACCATCAATGTGGTTAAATTTGCAATGGCATCTGAACCTTCCGGATAACGATTTAACTGAATTTGGGTGTGTTCATTTAAAAAAATGCTTGAAGAGGCTGCGGTTCCTTGATGAAAATTCGCCCCAGGTTTACGAGAACGCACACCAACTACATTTTCATTATTAGTTCGCACGTACTTACCTACTTTATTTGATAGATTGGGCAGATATTTTTTTTCAACACAGTGTAATAGTAACTCTAAGGTTCCTATGACACCTCCAGCTAAAACAATTCCTTTGGTTTTAATCAATTGTTTACTAGAGTTTGGTGTTTCCAACTCAAGTAAATATCCGGCCGCTCCATCAGACGATTGGGGTTTTATGGCAACTACTTTTGTTTGCTCTAAAATTTCAAGTCCCATTTTTTCGGAAAAATATAAGTAATTTTTATCCAGAGTATTTTTAGCATTGTAACGACAACCAATATAGCACCCGCCACAAAACCTGCATCCAGAGCGCATTGGGCCTTCACCACTGAAATAAGGGTCGGGACTGATTTTTGCAGAAGAGCCAAAATAAATACCGTTAGGGCTGGCCATAAAATGAGGATCCCTGTAGTACTTTTCAGCTGTATTTTTTAGAGCGATATCACCGCTAAATAGCCCGGGATTAGAGGTTACGCCCATCATGAGACTGGCCAGTTTATAGTACTCTTTTAATTCATCATCTTTGGCTATGTATTGAATGATTGGTTTGTTAAAGAAAGAGTCAGGAGGAGTATATAATGTATTTCCATAAATCAGGCTCCCACCGCCAACCCCTACGCCTCGAATAACTAAAACATGTTTTAACAGGGTCATATTGAAAAGACCCTTTAATTTTAAGGAAGGATACCAATAATAATTTTTAGAATCCCAATTTGATTTTGGGAACTGGGTATCATCCCATCGCTTACCCTGCTCAATCAAGGTTACTTTATACCCTTTTTGGACTAGCCTTAAAGCAGCAACACTACCGCCAAACCCAGAACCTATGATGACAAAATCACTTTCTATAATGGAATCGGAATGTTCTTCAGTCACAGGGATCCTAAATACGCTGGAATCTTCATATTATAGTATTATTTATAACCAAATTATAAAATTGACTTTGCTTTGGAATCTAAAAAGATAGACAATCGATAGATAATTAATAAGATTTTTCCAGAAAATCACACTTATGGCGCATACTTTTATTGTTCATTTCGAAGGGTGCTTCATTGAAGCAAACCCATATTGCAGTTTTGATTCTATCCTTCAAAATTTCAGTATACTGTAGCGATGAGAATGTAAAGCAGCGGTTGGGAAACTACTTTCCTCGCTGGAGCTATGTCTGCCTTTTGGAATAGTTATGGGACTTCAGGGAATGTTGGAATGAATCATAAGACAAATATAAATAAAAACCTGATACTTTTGCTGGTCTCCTTCGTCATGTTCATGGAATCTGTTGACACAACAGTTATCAATACTTCCATCCCAATGATGGCCCATAGTTTAAAAGTAAATCCTATCGATTTAAAATTGGTTTTAATTAGCTACTTACTTAGTCTATCAATTTTCATTCCAATCAGTGGGTGGATTGCAGATAAATTTGGGGTAAAAAAAGTGTTTATGAGTGCCATTATGGTCTTTACTCTAAGTTCCATCTGGTGCGGTTTTACCCAAAATTTACCAGAGCTCATTATTGCTCGTCTTATCCAGGGCTTAGGTGGCTCCCTGACCTTACCTGTAGGACGTTTAATTATAATCCGCACTTGCGAAAAACACGAACTCGTGGCCAAAATGAGCATGGTAGTTATGGTTGCTGCATTGGGAATGATGTTAGGTCCTGTATTAGGCGGTCTGATAACGGATCATTTTTCCTGGCGCTGGATTTTTTGGGTTAATGCACCCATCGGAATTATCACTTTTTTACTCGCCTTAAAAATATTACCCGCAATGCCACCTCGCAGAGTGAACCCCCTCGATAAAATGGGATTTGTTCTCTTTGGAAGTAGCTTATCACTATTAATTTTTGGCTTAGCAACATTGAGTGAATCCTCAGGTCATCACTTTCATTCGTTACTCACTATAACTGTATCCTTAATCTTATTAATTTTATACGTCTGGCACTCCCACAATAAAGCTCATCCAATCGTCCGGATTGAATTGCTACACATTAGAACATTTCGCGTTTCCATCGTGGGAAATTTGCTTGCTCGTCTTGGATTTGGTGGAACGCCCTTTTTATTACCACTACTTTTTCAGTTGGGTCTCGGTTTTTCACCTCAATTATCAGGACTTCTTTTAGCTCCAACTGCTTTGGGCGTATTGCTGGTTAAACCAATATCCGTGTATATTTTAAGATTACTAGGATTTAAAAAATTATTGTTTTTAAATACCATTTTAGTTGGGTTTAATCTCTGGGCTTTTATCCTTATCGATCAAAACACCTCCATCTATTCAATAGGTATTCTCACATTTTGCTATGGATTCTTAATTTCTTTACAATACACCGGAATGAATTCCTTAGCATACGCTAACATCTCCCATGATGACATGAGTGCCGCAACAAGTATTGTCAGCACTACCCAGCAACTATCCCAAAGCTTTGGAGTTGCTGTCGCAGCCCTTTTTATCCGCTTTTTTTCCGGGGGAATTAATAACTCAGTGTTATCTATCACTACATTTCATGAATCATTTTTTGCTCTAGGAATACTTACAATTTCTTCTCTCGCTATCTTTAGCTCATTAAAACAGGAAGATGGGCATGAATTAACAGATAAGGAACCAAGCGAAACCAAGGCAAACCTCTAAGCCAAAGGATTGCTATCATATTGTTTTTCATTAACATACTGTGTACAATTGGCGCAAAATTAAGTTGTTAATATTATATTTTCAAAGAGATAATAATGTTTTTTAAACTCCATATTCCTCGGCTTGTCCCAAGCACCTATGAAGGACTTATCCCCCAAAAACTTAGCGAGCCGGATACTTATAAATTAGCGGTCGAAACACATCAATCCTTACGTATCCTGCGAAAACAAATCATTACTTTTTCGGACGATATCACACAAATCTTGTCTCTAAATAGGGATTACAATTTCACAAAAAATATAAGAGTATTGGAGCGTTGTCTGGAAGAGTCGATAAAGCTAATTATTGATAACAAGCCATTACCCGTTATATTAAAAAACTCCCTGATAAATAGCCTGGGAACTCTTAAAGATGACGATATGTTTCATACAAGCAGGTTGCTTTGGTCCAGCCTTAATCTGTTAAATCAATCAATGCTGGCATTAAGTGCTGCTTACGTTTTCTCGATAAGTGCTCTTGCCATTGGAGCAATGCCAATTTTTTTAGGCCTTGGAGTAGTTTTGGGTACCGCATTAATAATGGGTATTGCAGCTTACAGCGCATATGTTGAATTAAGATTCATGGGTAACATGCAAATTAAATCAATTACTCAATGCGTTGAAGCAGTCGTTAAATTTGACCAGGTGCAGAATAAAAACGTAAAGACATCTGAAAACGAATGCACCCCTTATCCTGTAAATGCGAGTGCATAATCAGCTCTGATTATGCACCTGCCCCAGGTAGCAAGGTACTTTTCTTAATATTTTCAATCCATTTTTTTCTATTAATTTCACCCATGTCCGATTTTTTAATAGCATAATGTATAACGTACATACCATCTTTACCCTTTACCACTTTCTGAATTTCGTCTTGTTGCAAATTAAGCGGTTTTTCAACCTTAAATTCAAAAATAAGTTCATTGGGCTTATCCACAATTGAAGTTACTTTATAGGTAATCCCGGATTTGTTAAGGCTTCTTAAAAACTGATTACCAAATTGAGCCGCGGTAACCTGGGACATACCTGGCATAAACTGGGTGGTTATCAGTTCATTCCAATTATTCAGATTTTCTCCGACCGGAATATATTCTACGGTAGTTATTTCATCGGTTTTTTTTGCCCAAACTGCTTTCCAGGCCCGATGATCAAAATGAATTTTTTGCTTCTCGTAAGATAAAACGTTGGGATCAACTGACGTTTTATCCAGTTCCGTCAAACTGCAATACATCTCACCATGATAAGCAATAAACTCAACGCATTTGGGATTATTATCTTTTGAAATTTTTACTAATCCAGGTGGCAAAGAAGGATCTGCCGTTTGGGCGAAACTATTTGTACCTATCAAAATCCCTATGCAACAACTAACAAAATAGTTCATATCTGTGTCTTTTTAAATAAGTGTAATTTAAGTGTAGACCTTCCCTTTTATTAATGCATTATGAAACAAATCTGTTTGCAATCTATTAGGCGAATTCAGCTATTTATTTAATAGAAATTCAAAGTCCTGATACCATCAGAACTTACTCTTATGTTACACTGTGATGATTATTTTATAGTCATTATTAAAACAAGCTTGATTTAAGGTGAGGACATCATGCGATACTACTTATACACAATCATGGCGGGATTGATTTTTTTATTAGCAGGATGCAGCACTACAAATACGGGCAACATATTTCATTCTGCCCCCTCGGGCATGACCTTAACTCAATCAGTGCAAGATGCTTTGGCAGGTAGCGATGACCCAGTTATAGCGCAAATTCATGTTGAAACCAATCAGAATGTAGTCACTTTAAGCGGTTACGTACGAAAAATTCGTCAAAGTGATACGGCAGAACAGATTACGCGCGAAGTTCCTGGTGTTCAGTCTGTTGAAAATCATCTTATTGTGCGCCAATAAAACAACCTTAATAAGTACGCTTTATTGTTTTTAAACACACTTTAAGCTAACTTCGGAATGGGTGCCGGCCTGAATGGGCTGTAGCACCCTTCATAACTTTATGGACTTTATCATTTATCATACGTAATGTTTCTTTGTCCTCCCCGCGCCCTTGAGTATCCCATCAAAATTTTATGCGCGTTTGTCATGCACAATTTCTTTTTTGTCATACCCGCGCAAACGGAGAATCATCCAAATATATAGCAAAATGCCACTTTATTGGATAGATCCCCGCTTGCGCGGGGATGACAACTTATTAATTCACAACATTATTATGCATTAAAAATTATTAGGGGATATCCTAGTGCGCGAGCAGGACAATATTTAGCTTGAAATAGAAGCATGGGCCTGTCGTGTCCGCGCAGGCGGGCATCCATGAGGTCCATCCAATGCCTATATGAGACTGGTAATCTCATTGTGCTTACGCGAATCCATTCTACTTACTCAAATGGGATATACTTATTCCGATAAAAAGACAGTTATAATATGAAAACCGCTAAAGTATGCTACTCGTTTCGAAAATTTTACTCATGTAAATATCAAACAAAAAGCTGCTATACTAATTTTTATTAATCAGATACCTACAGGATGTAGTGATGAAAAACAATGAGAAAAATACTCCTGCAAAAGCAAAAATAAAAGAAATCAAAAAAAAGAATCCTGATAATATAAAGTTGGGAAACCAGTTAAAAGAAAGCAATGAATCAGACACAATTTTTAGATTTATGGATAAATTCTATCAAGCAAACCTTGCCAAAATTACAGCAGGCATAAGTCCCGCAGCCATTGAAACTTCCTATTTTTCATGGGTAGCGCAATTATTACAATCGCCTGGAACTATCTCTCGCCTTGCAACTTACCCCATGCGTCATGCAATGGATTATATGACTAGTTTAGTACTTCATGAGAAACCTCGTGATGGTAAAGACGTACGCTTTCATACAGATAACTGGAGTTTATATCCATGGCGTCTATGGGCGGAGAATTTTTTGCAACTGGAAGACTGGAGCTTGCAAGCTACAAAGGTTCCCGGATTAACAGATCAGGTAAAACGAACCATAGCTTTTGGCATCCGACAAATGCTTGATTCTCTTTCTCCATCCAATTTTGTTTTAACCAATCCAGATTTGTTTCTGGAAACAATCCGTTCCAATGGTAAGAATCTCATTCGTGGAACCGAGTTAGGAATTCAGGATCTCATGGATAAGCTAACCGGTTCTCCACCCGCTGGAGTGGAGAATTTTATTCCCGGAAAACAAGTAGCCATTACCAAAGGCAAGGTGATTTATAGCAATCATTTAATCGAGCTTATCCAATACGAACCTCAAACCAAAAAAGTATACAAAGAACCGATCCTCATACTTCCGGCCTGGATTATGAAATATTATATTCTCGACCTTTTGCCACAAAACTCATTAGTAAACTGGTTAACCGAACAAGGGCATACCGTATTTATCGTATCCTGGCGAAATCCTGGTAGTGAAGACAGAGATTTAGGATTAGACGATTATTACCAACTCGGAGCCATGGCAGCTATCGATGCAGTAACCGCGGCCATCCCTAAAACCAAAATACACTTAATGGGTTATTGTCTGGGTGGGACTCTGGCAATGATAACCGCAGCGGCTATGGCAAAACATAACGATGATCGTCTCCAAAGCTTAACCTTGTTGGCTGCTCAGGGAGATTTCACTGAGGCGGGGGAATTGTTATTATTTATTACCAAAAGTGAAGTCTCCTTTTTGAAAAGCATGATGTGGGAGCAAGGATATCTTGATACCAAGCAGATGGCCGGCAGTTTTCAAATGCTACGTTCCTATGATTTAATTTGGTCTAAGATGGTTCAGGATTACATGCATGGCACCCAAAGAGGGATGATAGCTCTATTAGCATGGAACGCAGATGCAACGCGGATGCCCTATAAAATGCATAGCGAATACCTTGAAAAACTCTTTCTTAATAATGATTTTGCCGAAGGTCGATTTACCATTGAGGGAAAACACATTGTTGCCGAAAATATTCAAACCCCAAGTTTTGTCGTAAGCACCGAAAAAGACCATGTGGCCCCTTGGAAATCGGTCTACAAAACCCATTTGCTCATTAATGGTGACATTACTTTTGTGTTAACCAATGGAGGACATAATGCGGGGATAGTCAGTGAGCCAGGCCATGAAGGCCGCAGTTATCGCATTCGCGAGCGAAAGAAAAATACCCATTATCTTGATCCGATAACATGGCTCGAAGAAACGAATCCAAATCCAGGCTCCTGGTGGACCGCATGGCATGATTGGCTGGTAACTCACTCTAGTGAAAAACAGGTACCAGCAAGGACCATCAATCCAAAATTTCCAAACGCACCTGGAACTTATGTATTACAAAAATAAATGGATATTCAATGACTAACCAATTTTTAGAAAACGTAACCTTTACTGATTTGGTTATAGGACAACAGGCAAGTCTGAGTCGAACACTTTCTCAGCATGATATTGAACTGTTTGCAGCAATGTCTGGTGATGTAAATCCTGCTCATCTAAATCCCGATTTTGCTAAAAGTGATATTTTTCATGGAGTTGTAGGGCATGGTATGTGGTCGGGTGCGCTTATTTCCACCTTGCTTGGTACCGTGTTGCCCGGGCCTGGAACCATTTATCTTGAACAGGACATTCATTTTAAAAAACCGGTACATCTTGGGGATACATTAATTATCACGGTTGTTGTGCACGAAAAAATGGATAAAAATCTGGTTCGCTTTATATGCAAAGGAGTGAATCAAAAAGGTGAAACCGTTATTGATGGTATTGCCAAGGTGATTGCGCCAGCCGAAAAACTGCGGATTAATCGAACAGAACTGCCCGATATCGAAATACATAAACACGATCGTTTCAATCAGACCATAGAATCCTGTAGCGATATGCCGCCAATCATTACAGCAGTGGTTCATCCTGTTACGGTCAATGTTCTTGAAGCAGTCGAGGATTCTGTTAAAGCAGGATTAATAACGCCCATACTTATTGGTCCTTTAGCCAAAATAAAAAAAGCCGCCAAAGAGGCGGATATTAAACTTGCCTCGTATGAAATAATTGATACCGAGCACAGTGATGCTGCCGCTATTAAAGCGGTTGAGCTGGCAGCCCAGGGGAAAGTGGATGCCATTATGAAAGGCGCACTGCACACTGATGAGTTAATGGCGGCTGTGGTACCGCAAAGCTCTGGACTGAGAACGAAATACCGCATCAGTCATGTATACGTCATGGACGTGCCTACGTATCATAAACCATTAATGATCACGGACGCTGCGATAAATATAGCGCCAAATGCCGCTGATAAAGCCGATATTTGCCAAAATGCGATCAATCTGTGGCGAATATTATACGGCATGGAACAGAAACCAAAAGTAGCAATTCTTGCAGCAGTAGAAACCGTTAACCCTAAGATGCAGGCCACAGTTGATGCTGCGGTACTGTGTAAAATGGCAGATCGGGGGCAAATCACTAATGGTATATTAGACGGACCTCTCGCATTCGATAACGCCATCAATAAAGAGGCAGCCATTGAAAAAAATATCCATTCAGAAGTCGCCGGAGATGTCGATATTTTAGTGGTTCCGGAAATAGAGTCAGGGAATATTTTAGCAAAACAATTAACTTTTCTAAGTCACGCCGATGCGGCAGGAATTGTTCTGGGTGCACGCGTTCCTATAATTCTTGCTAGTAGGTCGGACTCATTACGTACTCGTCTTTTATCCTGTGCCGTAGCTGTAAAAATTAATGCTGCCAAAAAAGCAGGGCTTTATAAATGACGATACCCATTCTTCTCACCGTAAATTCAGGCTCTTCCAGTGTTAAATTTCAAGTATTTACACAAACAAAGGAGTTGGATTTATTAGCTAAAGGAAAAATATACGATTTAGGTACAACTCCTTCATTTAAAGCATTAAATAATACAACAAATCAAAACGTAGCCAATTCGTTAGATGTTGATTGTACGCATGAACAGGCTATTTTGCTTATTCTGGATTGGGTAAAGACCCAGCCTGATTGGAAAATAAACGCTGTAGCGCATAGAGTAGTGCACGGTGGGGAGTTATTTACGCAGAGCGTCCCCATAACGCCTTTAATTCTGGATGAATTGACCACGCTTAATTCTTTAGCCCCCCTGCATCAACCTCATAATCTGGCGGCAATACGTATTATTGAAAAAATTCAACCCTCGCTGCCCCAGATAGCGTGTTTTGATACTGCTTTTCATGCAAAGCACACCCCCTTATTTACTACTTACGCACTCCCTCTCGAGATTCGAGAGCTTGGAATAAGGCGCTATGGATTTCATGGCCTTTCCTTTGAATGGATAGCTCATGCCCTTCGTCTAGAGCATCCCACATTGGCGAAAGGGAAAGTGGTAGTCGCTCATTTGGGAAATGGAGCAAGCTTATGTGCGCTACTTAATGGAGTAAGTATTGATACCACGATGGGATTAACCGCGCTGGATGGACTTCCCATGGGCACCCGTTGCGGGAGTATTGATCCCGGAGCTATTATTTATCTGGTGAGAGAATTAGGCATATCCCCTTCAAAGTTAGAGGGTATTCTTTACAATGACTCCGGACTTTTGGGATTATCGGGCTTAACCAATGATGTTAAAGAGTTACAGAACAGTAAAAGCGAAAGCGCCCGCTTTGCATTGGATTATTTTTGCTTAAAAGCAGCCCAATTTATCGGGATGATGGCTATCTCCTTGGAGGGAATTGATGCTCTTGTATTCACCGGAGGAATAGGAGAAAATTCGGCACTAATTCGAGATAAAATACTTGCCCGGATTCACTGTTTACGCCCTTTCTCGCATCTTGTCATGTCGGCAAATGAAGAGAAAATGATGGCTATGCACGCCTTTACTTTATTAGAAAATTAAGATCAAATAAGATAATAACCTCCTCTTGCGTGAGCAGAGCGAGCCAACAAGAGAGTTGCTGAATGGATAAAGATTATTACAAAATAATGGGGGTCGCCAAAGACGCCTCAGAAAAAGAAATTAAAACCGCTTATCGTAAATTAGCGCGAAAATACCATCCTGATATCAGCAAAGAAAAAAATGCAGAAGAACAATTCAAGGAGATGGGTGAAGCTTATGAGGTATTACATGACCCTGTAAAAAGGGCAGAGTATGATCAATACCTTAAAAATCGTGAATTTAATCAAAGAGCCTATCAATCAACAGGCACCGGGGGAAGAAGCCATTCTCAGTCTTATGAGGGGGGACAGTTCGATAGCGATTTCTTCGAGTCACTATTTGGACATGCACGTTACCAGCAACAACCTTCAGCAGGTCAGGATTATCAGGGAAAAATGACTGTGAGCCTGGAAGAAGCGTTTACAGGTACTGTCAAAAATCTGCAAGTTCCATCCAGCGATGGCTCTGAAAAAACCCAGACTCTTAAAGTAAAGATACCTGCAGGGGTTAAATCCGGCCAGCAAATTCGTCTCGCAGGACAGGGAGCACCGGGAAGAAACGGCGGCCCACGCGGAGATATATACCTTACAATAGAGGTAATGAAGCATCCATTGTTTGATGTGATGGATAATGACATTTACCTCACGCTGCCAATTACCCCTTGGGAGGCCGCTCTAGGCACCACTGTTGTTGTTCCCACTTTGGCCGGAAAAATAGATTTGAAAATTCCTCCGAGTTCGCAAGGCGGTCAAAAGTTGCGTATAAAAAATCGCGGACTTCCAGGAAAAAATCCCGGCAATCAATACGTATTGTTAAAAATAATTACTCCTCCTGCCAAAGATGAAGCCGCAAAAGAACTGTATCAAAAAATGGCGGAGGTAATGCCTTTTAATCCACGCGAACACATGGGAGTGTAAGCATGAAAAAAGAGAATGTATTCGTTGGCGTGCTTATCGAAGAAGAATCAACCCTTTCGGTAACCGAGATCTGCTATAAATACCACATCCCACAAGAATTATTAGGTGACATGCTTGAAGAAGGACTCTTTACGAATCAAACTTCCGATATCAAACAACTGGCTTTGGATCAAAAATCACTTCGTCGGATTGAAACCGCAATTCGTCTGCATAAAGATTTGGAGATTAACCTCCCGGGTGTAGCTCTTGCTCTGGAACTGCTCGAGGAGATAGATAAAATGCGTGACGAATTAAGCATATTACGCAAACATTTTTAACCGACATCGTCCTTAAAAATTATTTCGGTTTCGATTTTGGCGAAAAATCAGGTATTTCTTTGGGGAAGCGACCATTAATGGTACGAAAAAAGGTAATTATTTGGGGAAAGTCAGAATTAATCGAGCCTGTAGGCCAAAAGGCATCGCTAATTTTTACCTTTTTGAATTTGTAATCAAAACCTACCAAAACAAGAGGGATTTTCGCATCCAGCGCCATGTAATAAAATCCCTCTTTCAGGCGGCTGACCTGGCTGCGTGTACCTTCTGGAGTTATCGCAATAGCTAACTTTTCTTTGCTGCGAAACAAATTGATGATTTGATCTACTTTATTTTCCTTCCTGGTCCGATCTACCGGAATTCCACCCAAAAGACGCAATAGAGTTCCCAACGGAAAAAAGAAAACTGAGTGTTTTGCCAAAAAATGAATTTTCTCTCCCAGAGCGAAACGAGCTCCAAGCCCTACAATCAGATCCCAATTACTGGTATGAGGTGCGACAACTAAAATATATTTCTTTTCAGAGGGTAATTTTCCATCAATCGTCCATCCAAATAAATGAAATACTTTAGTAAAAAAAACGTTCATGATGACTTACCAATAAAACTTCGGAGATTCATTTTTATCATAGCACAGTTCAAAATTATTGATGAATCATAACTTTCAAAGATAACCCAGAGCACTTAAGACATCTTGTAATTTATTAAAACAGATTAAATAAGTTTCCTCCACATCAGGTCAAGTGTCGACTATACTTTTTAAAAAAGCCTGGAGCCAATTCTTATGGAAAGCAAACAAAGCCTTATTGATCGGGCCAAAAAAATAAAAGGATTAATCTGCGATATTGATGGTGTATTAACGAATGGTGAGATTTATATCGAGAATAATGGCAACGAAATGAGGGTTTTCCATACCCAGGATGTCGTTGGAATTCAAATGCTAATGAGTGTGGGACTAAAACTTGCAGTTATTACCACATCTGGAGATGATGTGATAAGCCACCGTATGAAGCAAATGGGTATTGACACGTACTTTGCAGGTCAAGTCGACAAGCGTAAGGCATATGAATTAATTCAAGACCAATTAAAATTTAAAGATGATGAATTTGCCTATATTGGTGATGATATTTCCGATTTGTCCCTGATAAAAAAAGTGGGCTTGGGCGTGACCGTACCCAATGCAGTTCCTGCGGTTTTAGAGGCAGCGCATTGGACTACACATAAAGAAGGTGGAAAAGGGGCAGTTCGTGAGTTATGTGAATTCATTTTAAATTCACAGAACAAAGGAGCTCAGGCAGTGGAACGATATCTTGCTGCAGGATCAAAGCCTGCAAAAGAATAAAATGAAACAGGGACTTTTATGGATACTCTGGATTACATGCAGGAATGCCAATTAAGAGCCAATAAGGCATTGGAGCGCTGCTTGCCCAGCAAATTTTCATCCCCACAAAAGCTGCACGAAGCGATGAATTACTCCGTATTTAATGGGGGTAAGCGGGTGCGGGCTGCATTTGTTTTTGCTGTAGGTGAGGCGTTTAATGCCGAAGACAGAATTCTTGATGAAATAAGCGCAGCGATAGAAATAATTCATGCTTTTTCATTAATTCATGATGATTTACCTGCTTTAGATAATGATGATTTACGACGTGGAAAGAAAACTTGTCACAAGGTATTTGGTGACGCAGTGGCCATTTTAGCAGGTGATGCCTTACAGAGCCTCTCATTTAACATTTTGGCCAATTTACCGTTAAAATCACATTCATTGACTCCAGATACCGCACTCAAAATGATAGATGTGCTGACCCACTCTATTGGTTCTAAAGGCATGGCAGGTGGAGAAATCCTGGATTTAGAGCTTTTAAACAAAACAACATCAGTCCATGATTTGGATTTAATGTACAAAATGAAAACCGGACGTTTGATCAGTGCCTCTGTAATTTTGGGTGCTTTGGCGGCAAACATAAACGATCCAGAAACGCTGGAGCTTCTTGATTTTTTCGGAGAAAACATAGGTATAGCTTTTCAAATTCATGATGACATAATAGGTCTGGAATCAAGTACTGAAGTTTTGGGTAAATGTCAGGGTAATGACTTAAAAATGAACAAGCCAATTTATCCTGTCGTCACCAGCATTGAGAAGGCAAAAGAGGCAGAAATAAGGTATGTTGATAAAGCGATGAAGTGTATCAATTCACTCCAGTTAGATTTTAAAAGAATGAAACAAATTACTCATTTTATAATCAATCGTCATCATTAATTCACATCCTTAATGTTTATCAGGTATAATAAAGAATCAAATTTTTTCAAGAGCTGTAATGTCCGAGCGGGAACAACAAGTAAAACAACACACACTGAATTGGGTTCAGTCATTCATTATAAAATACAACATGTGCCCATTTGCTAATGCTCCCGTAGTTAAATCAACGTTACGACTGACTGTTTCGCAAGCGGTAAAAAAAGCTCATGCTTTAGAAGAATTAATGACTGAATTTCATTTCCTGGATGAGCATCCCTTAACGGAAACCACGCTGATAGTGTTTCCCGACTCATTTAAAGATTTTTATTCTTACCTGGATCTGGTAGCGCTCGCCGAGCAACTGATTGTTCAACTGGAATATGAAGGCATATATCAGGTTGCAAGTTTTCATCCTGATTATTATTTTGCCGATACTGATCCTGAGGATGTAACCAATTATACCAATCGGTCACCCTACCCTATGCTACACATTTTAAGGGAAGAAAGCCTGGAAAAAGCCATAAATGTCTATGGTGACACCTATAAAATTCCAGAAAAAAATATGGCTACTTTACGTAACATAGGCCTCGATGAAATAAAAAAAATTCAATTAAATCAGCAAAAAGAATAAAATCTGTACTAATATTATACATATAATTTCAATCAGGATGAAATCATGAACGAATCAGATCCCGCGCTTAATTTCTCACACCCCAGGTTACTTGCTGCAATCTATTTCGGATTATTATCCATTGTCTTTACCGTGCTAATTGATGAGTTGCTAATAACAATGGGAGTAGAGGAAGTTATTCCTCTGTCACAAGCTGTACTGCTCGGGCTTTTAATTGCGGCAGGTACCGGTGCTGTTTTTGGAGAAAGTATTATTCATTGCGTACGACCTTATAAATCAAAAACATTTTGGTTAGGCTTTGCAATGGTTATGGCCTCCATCCCCGTTTTTACACTGGGTCTTGTATTATTGATGAGGTGGGAGAATGTCAGTGTATTTGCGCTGACTGATTTACAGGATATGATTCATTTTTATTTATTCGCGCTGGCCTACTGTTATATCGTCTTTGGTATCATACTGGCGATCGCTGCCGGATTTGCTGCTATATATTTAAGAGGACGATTAGTATACGATGTGATCCATATTCAAAACCGCCATCATAGGGCTGTAAATCAAAACATTAGCAAAGATAAATCCGGTTTTAATAACAAAACCTAAACTGCTATTATGAGTTTTTTAACAAGGTTATTGTCAGCAGATGCAACTTAACAATAAAAATAAGCTTCTTGAATTAATGAGTCAGGGAGCTGTAGTCATTACGCCTAATAATAGATTAAGTGCTGATCTGGAGCGACATTATTTTAAATCAGTCAACCGGAATACTCTGGATAAACCCAGGTGTCAATCCTATTCCAAGTTCTTGACCCAAAGCTATAATCAATTAAAACGCAATCGCACCAACTCGCATTTTCCCTTACTCCTCAATAACATCCAAACCCGGCATTTATGGCAAAAAATTATCAAAAACGACACTGAAATTACCTACAGCGAGGGGTTGCTTGCTGCCATAACGCAAGCATGGGAATATTGCGCACAGTGGGATGTAGACCCCGCACACCCGGCCTTCAAACACAATACCCAAACGGAACGTTTTCAAATATGGTGGCATTATTTTAACAAGCGCCTCGATACATGTAATCTCATTACCGAACATCAAATCATCTCCTGCCTTATTAAAGAACCTTTAATTAAAATACCACCCACATTAATCTGGGTTTGTTTTGACGGATTTACACCGCAACAAGCGAGACTACAAAACTACTTTAAAGCACATGATGTAACCCAATATTTCTACGATCTGCCTGAGAAAAACAGCATTACAGAAGTTGTTGCAGCACAAGATCATAAAGAGGAATACGACCAATTATTTTCGTGGTTAAAACAAAAAATCCATTCTAAGGAATCACGTATTGGGGTTGTAATCCCAAATCTTCAACACGAATCACGCACTGTGCACCGTTTATTAGCGCAACATTTTGACGTTACTGAATTTAATATTTCCTTAGGTCAATCATTAATTGATTTTCCCATGATAGCGCATGCTTTAAACTGGCTTACGATGAGCACTGACTTATGCACCCCGCAACAGGCCCAATTATTATTGCAATCACCTTATATTGGTTCTGCTAAAGAAGAGTTTTTAGGTCGATCGCATTATATGCAAGACAGTGCGCTGCTCCAGGAACGATCATTTCCTTTGAATTCTTTTATTAACGACGTGAACCCATTTGCCCCCCACCTTGCTATCTTATTGAGAACTTTAACCCCTTACCCCGAACAAGCATCACCCCATCAATGGGTGACCCTATTTCAAGAGCGGTTGAATACGATTGGATTTCCGGGTAGTTATGGTTTAAATTCACAAGACTATCAATGCTTTAATCGCTTCGCGACTGTTTTTGATGAGTTTCGCCAGTTACAGATTATTAGTAAATCACTCTCCTTAGATCAGGCTTTAGCCGCTCTTACCGATCTGCTAAAAAATACAATTTTTCAGGCGCAGAAAATTAACGCGCCCATCCAGATTTCAGGGTTGTTAGAGGCCTCTGGTTGTGAATTCGACAGTTTATGGGTAATGGGGCTTACGAATCAGTGTTTACCTCAAAAAACCCACTTATCTGCGTTTATCCCCCATCAATTACAAAGGGATTTAGGGATGCCCCATAGTAGCCCGGGACGTGAATTGCAGTTTGCGCAACAAACATTACTTCGCTTACAAAGAGGCAGTAACTCCACCGTATTTAGTTATGCGCGATTGCAAGGAGATAGCCCCGAATTACCCTGTTCACTCATTACAGATTATCCTGTAAGAACGTTAGAATCATTAGATAAAAACAGTACTAATTATGAAACGCATTTAGTCGCATTATTAGATAATTACCTGATTGCTCCCACATCCGACGAACCAGTTCATGGAGGTACTGCTCTGCTGGGTAGTCAGGCTAAGTGCCCATTTAAGGCATTTGCCCAATATAGACTAAACGCCAAAAGTACTCCAGAAACCACTGATGGGCTTGATAATAAAGAAAAAGGGAAAATTATTCACAAGGCAATGGAACTTATCTGGGGAACTCTGCAAAGTCAGGAGAACCTGTTGCGAATGAATGCCACTGCTTTAGAACAGTTGATCAACTCCGTCTTATACACTGTTTTAAATCCATTAAACAAAAAACATCCTGAGTCATTTCCAGAATTACTCCAGGAAGTTGAATTCACAAGGCTCAAACGTTTGGTGACGATATGCCTGGAGTGGGAAAAACAACGCCCGGCTTTTGCGATTGAAGCTCTTGAAAAATCCTATACCATTGATTTGGCCGGCCTGGATATTAAATTGCGCATAGACCGCCTTGACACAGTGGGCACTAAAAAATGGGTAATTGATTACAAAAGTAGTCTTCCGGGAACCAGGCCCTGGAGTGAAGATCGGCCTAAAGAGCCCCAACTATTACTCTATACCTTATTAGATGATAACATTGATACCATGCTGCTGATGCAGATAAAAACCGGAAAGGTTCAGTGCCTGGGAATAAGTGAACAAAAACTTGATATTAAAGGATTAGGGTCATTGAAAAAAGACGAGCTGTGGTCTGATTTAAGAGAACATTGGCGCCAGCAATTACGTTCTTTGGCCGAAGAAATTCAGCAAGGACATTGTCAACCTCAGCCCGCGAGTATGGCAATCTGTCAGCAATGTGATTTTAAAAACTTATGCCGCATTTAACATTTTAAGGAATCCCATGCAGCACTTAATTTTAGGTTATGGTTACTGTGGGTACTATCTTGCACAGGAGTTGTTACATCATCAGCAAAAAGTGACCGCTGTATCTCGGCACTTGTCGGAAGAATATGACCTTACTGGCTTAACTCATTTAGCCTTTGACTTAAATAAACCTTTTACCTGGGATAACCCGGACACCATCATTTATTATTTGATCCCTCCTCCGGCGAAAGAGGAGACCGATGATTTTTTAACTCATTTTCTTCAACAGAGCCAATTAAAGGCTAAAAAAATCATCTATTTCGGATCCAGCGGTGTCTACGGCAACCATCAGGGCAACTGGGTAGATGAGGGGGCCCGCTGTTTGATTAACCATCCTCGTCAACTGCGCCGACTCGATGCAGAGCAGCAGTGGTTTAAATACAGCCAACAGCAAAATATCACACCGATAATGCTTCGTATTGCGGGAATTTATGGTCCTGGGCGATTACCAATCGAACAGGCTAAAGCACAACTTCCGGTTATCGAAACTCATCGGGCGCCGTTGATCAATCATATTTATGTTAAAGATTTAGCAAAAATTGCCTGGTTATTAGGGCAAAGTTCTCAATGTTATTCAATTTATAATGTCGCTGATGGTCAACCTAATCCTATGGGAACATTGCAGCAGCTTGTTGCCCAAGCACTGCATCAAAGTCCTGCTCCTTTTGAAACCTGGGATGACGCTTGGAAAAGAGCTTCCGAAATGAAACGTGAATTCATGCAAGGGTCAAAGCAACTGGATATTAGCCGTTTAAAGGAAACTGTTGGCGCTTCTTTAAAAATTACGCCTATGGAAGAGGCTATCAGGGACTCGTTGATTTATCAGTAATTTTTTTACACATAGGATTTACAAAGTCTACAGGATATCTAATAATTGCAGGATGCATTGTTGCACTATTTTCCTGAGGTTACGAGATTCCTATGCCTGCATGTACTTGTACTGCTGAATTACCCCAACAAATAGTTGATTGCGAGAGACAACTTGATATCCTTTTTGCTCAAATTCAAACAAATGGTGAATTGGAAAAAGTAAAAGAATTTTTCAAGCGACCTTTTATAAAAAAATCAAGTCAAAACATTAAAACAGCCATTATGAACCAGTACAACCTCTTGATTCAAACGCTGCAAGATGTGAAAACGGGTAAAACAGATGTTACTAAGGCAACAGAGATAATTCAGGAAATAACCTGGTCGCGCCAGAAAACGGTAATTGGTCACAATTTAATAAATTTAGCCAAAATACTGGGTTTAGTCGCAGCATTTGGAGTAAGCTTTGTTTCCTTAGTTAGTAATGGGTTGCCATCTATTCTATTTAATCCTCTGATTGGGGTGAATGTGACTTTTGCTTTAGGGGTTTTAATGTATCAAACTTTTGAATATATATTAAAATGCTTTAAAGATTTTGAA
Organism: Legionella sp.; assembly: GCA_030694525.1. Taxonomy (GTDB): domain Bacteria; phylum Pseudomonadota; class Gammaproteobacteria; order Legionellales; family Legionellaceae; genus Legionella. The sequence continues at coordinate 24,234 of JAUXYG010000069.1, forward strand.
TTGGATGGACGCGTGGCCAAGGAAGAAAAAAGTGAATTAAACCTCATTTCTTTTTTTAAACCTCAAGACTCCCAACTATTAGCGCCTACTGGAGATCGTCATGCCCCTGACATGCCAGTTTATCATTTAGGATCCTAGACCGTGGCACACGAAAACATTGATGTGCTTGTAGTGGGTGCAGGACCAGTAGGATTATTCTGTGCGAATGAGCTTACGCGATATGGATTAACCTGCCGTATAATCGATAAGAAAAGTGGGCTCAGTGAACAATCAAAAGCCCTTGGCATTCATATCCGTACCCTGGATGTTTTAGCGGACTGCGGATTGCTGGATAAAGTATTGTATGAGGGTCAATTTATAACCGGCATCTGTTTTAAATCCAATGGTAAAACATTAGTGAATGCAACATTTTCTGAACTCGAAGGATTAAGACATCACTTAATTGATTTACCGCAAAATAAAACAGAAGCAATAATCTACGAATCGTTACAACAAAAAGGGATTAACGTTGAATGGGATACCGAGCTCACCCATTTAAATCAAGCGCCTGAAGAAATCACCGCAACCATAAGAAAGCCACATAACAAAGTCGAAATGGTTAATGCCAATTGGTTAATTGCCTGCGATGGATCACACAGCACTGTGAGACATCAGGTTGGCGCGGAGTTTAGGGGGTCAGCGTACAAGCAGGCATGGTGGCTTGCAGATTTGTTGATTGATTGGAATATGCCAGAGCATTATATGATTGCTTATATCACCAGCAAAGGTCCTTTAGCCTGTTTTCCTATGGGCAATAAACGATACCGTATTGTGATGACTGCGCCAACAGAGTATACGGCACCGACTCTTGAACAAGTTATACGTGAATTTAATGAGCGAAGTTCTGATGCTGCTCATTTATCTAATCCTATCTGGTTAAGTGAATTCTCAATACATCACCGACAAATTCAAAACTATCAATATGATCGGGTATTTTTTGCCGGAGATGCTGCGCATATTCATAGCCCAATGGGAGGGCAGGGCTTAAATACTGGAATTCAGGACATTTACAATTTAGTCTGGAAACTATCTCTGGTTACCCGTGGTTATGCTAAAACTGATCTGTTAGCTAGCTATCAGGCGGAACGTTTCCCAGTGGGTTATGATGTATTGCGCACAACGGATCTCATGACTCGAATGATATTGCTGAGGAATCCTTTTTTGATTCGATTGCGTAACATGTTAATCCGTTTGGTGACCTCCTTTAGCTGTCTTAAAAATAAAATAATGAAAAACCTGGCAGAGCTTTCAATCACTTATGTTAGAAGTCCTATCGTCAGTCATTCCGGGAAAATCAGGGGCATTAAATTAGGTGAATATATTCCGGCTTTTGATTTATTGGACCTCGAAAAACATCATATAGTTAACAGCATAGAACTGTCCCAAGGGACATTACATCACCTGTTTCTATTCAGCGGTATAAAAACAAAAAAACTTCCTGCTTTAATGAAACTTGCTGACCGGATTCAGAGGGAGTATTTCAACCTTATTCAAGTTCATTTAATCGTTCCTGATGAGTTCATCGTGAATGAGCCTGCCTATGTACTACATGACGCAAAGCAGTTAATTCATCACCATTTCGGGATTAAAAAACCGGCTTTATTTCTCGTACGCCCGGATAAGTATATAGGCTATATGCTAAACCCGATTAATGAAAAAAAATTATTTACTTATTTAAACTCTTTGTTCATTACATTAGAGAGTAGCCCGTCCCTTAATTAACCTGTCTGGGGATGTAATTGAATTATATGGATCACTTTTCACGAATCCTTGTTGCGTTTAATGAGTAATTCTTTGGATATGCTGGCTATTTTAAGCTACAAACATCAAGCCTTAAAGTGAAATTCCTGGATCCCTCGGTCAAGCCGAGGGACGTAGGGATTGGAGTAAATGCCATAATACCAAGCATCCCCGCTAAATCACCCACTACCTACCTCCCTCGACATGACTAAGGGATCCAGTAAGTTTAATCCACTCCCTACGCCCCTCGGCTTGACAAAGGATCCAGAAAGTTTAAGCCATTCCCTACGTCCCTCGGCTTGACC